>NZ_RZQE01000043.1:0-23995 GCF_004022955.1 Mesorhizobium sp. M7A.F.Ca.US.002.01.1.1
CCGCGACCCGCGACATCGCCGTGGGCGAGGAGATCACCTGCGACTACGGCGAGTTCTTCGAGGATTTCGAGCGGCTGCACCTCGCGACGGCCTAGTCGGCTCCTTATCTCAAGGCAAACAGACTGCGGCTGGCACCGCAAATTCATTTCCGCTGTGGACAGCGCGGCATGATTCTGCTATCAGCCGCCACAATTCGTGGTGTAAACCACCGCGGAGGCTAGCGGCTATGATCGCTTGCCTGTTGATATCAAACCCGAAAGACAGGATTGCCCGTGCAGGTACTCGTCCGCGACAATAACGTTGATCAGGCGCTTCGCGCTCTCAAGAAGAAGATGCAGCGCGAGGGCATTTTCCGCGAAATGAAGATGCGCGGTCACTACGAGAAGCCGTCCGAGAAGCGCGCCCGCGAAAAGGCTGAAGCCGTTCGCCGCGCCCGCAAGCTGGCCCGCAAGCGCGCCCAGCGCGAAGGCCTGCTGCCGATGACGCCGCGCCCTGTTGCTGCCGGCGCCGCTGGTGGTGCAGCTGGCGCTCCGCGTCCGCCGCGGTTCTAACGCCAATTTTTCGTCCTTTTCGAAGGATATCAGAGGTGGCGCGATGTGGAATCGCCGCCACCTTTTTGTTTTGATGTGACCGGTCCGGAGGGGGAGCCGGATCTGAACGACGCGGCTTGAAGTGAGGACAGGGCAGACATGAACGCAACGAGCGTGGAGCGCGGGACCGCATTGCGTGGTTTCGCCCTGACAGCGGCCCTGCTCTCCGGACTGGCGCTTGCCGGCTGCCAAACGGCGGGCCCGACCGGTGAATTCAACAACATCGACAAGGCGCAAGGCTCGAGCGAGAACATTTCCTCGCTGTCGGCGGTCATCCAGCGCAATCCCCAGGATCCCGAAGGCTACAATGTGCGCGGCTCGGCCTATGGCCGTGGCGGCCAATACCAGGCGGCGCTCAAGGATTTCAATCAAGCCATCCAGCTCAATCCGAATTTCTTCCAGGCCTATTCGAATCGTGCGCTCATCCAGCGCTTCCTCGGCAACCAGGAAGCCGCGCTCGCGGACTACAACCGTTCGATCCAGATCAACTCGAACTATGACGCCGCCTATATCGGCCGCGGCAATCTCTACCGCAAGGCGGGTCGCACCCAGGACGCCTTCAACGACTTTCAGAAGGCGATCCAGCTCGATACGACCGACGCGCGCGCCTACCACAATCGAGGCCTGATCTATCAGAGCCAGGGCCAGCACAAATTCGCCATCGAGGATTTCTCGACCGCCATCTCGCTGGCGCCGGACGCCGCCGAGCCCTACAACGGCCGCGGCCTCTCCTATCTGGCGACCAATGACGAGGACAACGCCTTCTCCGATTTCAACATGGCGATCAAGCTCGACGGCAAGAACGCCGAGGCCTGGGCCAACCAGGCGCTGATCTACGAGCGGCGCGGTGACAAGGCGAAAGCCGCGAAATCCTATAAGGAAGCCGTTCGCCTCGACCCGACCTACCAGCCGGCCAAGGATGGCCTCGCCCGCGTCAGCTGATCTCGGTTTCGGCAAACGCTTCCCATACAAATCCGCGTGACATCCAAATGCCGCGGGATCCTTGGCGTGTCCGAAAAGACGCACTTCGCAACCGCGCATTAACCCCGGCAGGAGGCTTTCGGCCCCTGCCTTGATCGCGCCAAGTTTTCAGCGGAACGGTCTGGCCTCCCAAGCCGTTATCGAAAAGCAATTTGCGAAAGGACCCTCCCATGATCAAGAAACTCGCCTGCGCCGCTGCCCTCGCCACGACGATGTTCGCGGTGGCTCCAGCCAGCGCCGGCAAGCTGCAACTCGGCACGCTCGATTGCACCATCGACGGCGGCACCGCTTATATCGTCGCTTCCAACAAGGGCGTGTCCTGTGTCTTCCGGCCTCATCATCACGGGCCGTCCGAGGTTTACACAGGCGTCATCTCCAAGATCGGCCTCGATGTCGGCCAGACGCATCAGGGCCAGCTCGTTTGGGCCGTGCTGGCTGCGACCCGGGACCATGACGGAGGCGATCTCGCCGGCAGCTATTACGGCGTCAACGCCGAGGCGAGCGTGGTGACCGGCGGCGGCGCCAATCTGCTGGTTGGCGGCTTGGACAGCGCCTTCATGCTGGAGCCGCTCAGCGTCCAGGCGCAGACCGGCGTCAACCTTGCCGTGGCCGTGACCTCGCTCCAGCTGATCCATTCATTCAAGTGATCGCATGGAGCCGTGCGCTCCATGACCCCTCACCCCGCGGCGCGGAACCAGATAGGATGGTTCCGCGCCGTTGATTTTTGAGGGGACCATCATGCTGAAGACAGCCATCGCTGCCATATTCGCTACCGTGTTTGTCGGAGCAGCGCAGGCGCAGGACCGAGGCATAGAGCTCGGTACGCTTGACTGTGCCATTGGCGGCGGCACCGGCTTCATCTTCGGCTCGAGCAAGGATCTGAGCTGCACCTTCAACCCCGCCGACAAGAGCTTCGCGTCGGAAGCCTATTTCGGCGCCGTCAACAAATACGGCCTCGACATCGGCACGACGAAGCAGACGGTCATGCAGTGGATCGTGCTGACGCCGCTGAAGAACATCTACGCGCCGGGTGCGCTGGCCGGCGACTACATCGGCGCCAGCGCCGAGGTGACGGCCGCCGTCGGCGCCGGCGCCAATCTGCTGGTCGGCGGCTCCTCGCAAGCCTTCACCTTGCAGCCGCTCAGCTTGCAGACGCAGACCGGCATGAACCTCGCGATCGGCGTCAGCCAGTTCCAGCTGCGCAGCACCGAGAACTGATCGCGCAACGAACCCGCCAATCGGAAAGGCTGCCGCGCGAACGGTCCTCAAAAAACCGCTTGAGCTCAACCCCGGTTGAGGTTTTACAAGCCTGCCCCGAACGAAACAACGCCTCGATGCGGCGCCCGATCCGGCGCTGTCGAACCGCATGGTCCTGCCGGAAAGCCGCACTGGCTTCTGGCGTCCTGCGCTGGCGTCGAGATATGCAAGACAGGGGTGGAAATGACCGAGATCAGCACAAACAAGGTCGACTGGCGCGGATTATGGGCAAGCGGCGACCTGGCGCGCTTCTGCTTCATCAGCCTCGGCATCCTGTTGCACGCCACCAACGAGACGATGGTGGCAACGGTGATGCCGGCCATGGTCGGCGAACTGGCGGGCGTGCAGCTCGTCGGCTGGTCGCTGGCGATCTACGAACTCGGTGCCATCGTTGCCGGCGCGGCCGCCGGACGGCTGGTGAGTTATGTCCCCTTGCGCACCAACATGGTGGTCGCAGCCCTGCTCTACGCAGCAGGCGCCCTGATCTGCGCCACCTCGCCTTCCATGCAACTGTTCCTCGCCGGCCGCCTGATCGAAGGACTTGGCGGCGGTGCGCTGGTGTCGCTGGCCTTCGTCTCGGTCGAACGACTGTTCTCGCGCGCCATCTGGCCGCAGCTTTTCGGCATCATGTCGGCGATCTGGGGCGTCGCCGCCTTCAGCGGACCATTGCTCGGCGCGATCATGACCGAGCTTTTGTCATGGCGCTGGGCCTTCGGCATCTTCACCCTCGGCGGCGCAGCCATGGCGCTGGCAAGTTTCATCGTGCTCGACACGCCGGAGGCGACGAGGCCGAAGGCGAGCGCAGGCGGGGCGCCGCCCTTCCCGTTCGCGGCCCTTGCCTGCCTTGCCGTTGCCGTGGTGCTGATCGCCTCGGCCGGCGTCGACATCGCCTTGCTGCGCTCTTCGCTGCTGATGGCCTTCGGCCTCATCGGCCTGCTGCTGTTCTTCACCATCGACGCGCTGAAGCCGCTTTCGCGGCTGTTCCCGGCGCGGCTGTTCTCATGGCGCACGCCGGTCGGCGCCGGCATGACCATGGTTGCCGCTTTTTCGGTGGCCACCTGTTCCTTCGGCGTCTACGGGCCGCTGCTGCTGACCAGCCTTCACGACATTCCGCTGCTGACCACCGGCTACATCATCGCCGCCGAATCGATCGCCTGGTCGATCCTGTCGATCCTGGTCGCCAACGCGCCGCCGCGGCGCGAGCGGCTGATCATCATCGGCGGCGCGGTGATGATCGCGGCCGGCATCGCCGGCTTTGCCTACACGATACCCCTGGGCTCCATCCCGCTCATCCTGATCTGTGCCCTGTTGCAAGGCGGCGGCTTCGGCATCGCCTGGCCGTTCCTGACACGCGTCATCGTCGCCTCCGCCCCGAAGAGCGAGCAGACCATCGCCTCGGCGGCGGTGCCGACCATGCAGCGCATCGGCTACGCCGTGGGTGCAGCCCTTGCCGGCATCGTCGCCAATGCCAGCGGCTTTTCGCAAGGTTTGAACCACGACGCGGCGGCGAATGTCGCGTCCTGGCTGTTTCTTGCCTTCGTCCCGCTCGGCATTGTCGGCTGTCTCGCGGCCTTGCGGGTTTCCAAGCCGCTTGGCCAGCAGCTGGAAGCTACTGGCTAGAAGCGCCCAACCCGCTCATTCGACCTCGCGCAGGCGGTAGCCGACGCCGGTCTCGGTGGTGATGTAGCGTGGCTGGTCGGGGCTCTTCTCGATCTTCTGCCTGAGCTGGCGCACATAGACCCTGAGATACTGCACGTCGGACGAGTCGCCCCAGACCTGCTTCAACAGGAAATGGTGGGTCAGCACCTTGCCGGCGTGCTGCACCAGCATGCGCAGGATGTCGTATTCCTTCGGCGACAGCTTTACCTCCTTGCCCTCGACCTTGACGATGCGCTTGACCAGATCGACGCTGAGATCGCCGGTCTGGAAAATCGGCTTCTCTCCCTGCTGCTGGAACTTGTGGCGGAGCGCCACGCGGATGCGTGCGACCAGTTCGTTCATGCCGAAGGGTTTGGTGACATAGTCGTCGGCGCCGAGCTCCAGGGCCTGGACGATACCGGCCTCGTCGGTCCGGCTGGACAGGATGACCACCGGAATGTCGAGGCCGTCGTCGCGCCATTTGCGCAGCAACTCATGGCCGCTAATGCCGGGCAGGCCAAGGTCGAGCAGGACGAGGTCCGGCTTCTCCGCCTCCATCAGCTCGATGGCCGCCCTGGCATTCGGCGCCTCGCTGATCGCGTAGCCCTGGCTGCCGAGGCCGACGCGCAGCAGCTTGCGGATCGGCGGCTCGTCATCGACGACCAGTATCCTGACGTTCGAGTTTGTCATGCCAGGTCACCCACATCGTCGGTATTCGAAGCGTCGAAGTTGGGCGGATTTGCCGGCTTGGGCATTTTGATGGTGAAGACCGCGCCCGAACCGTCGGTCCGGTTTGCCGCCGTGATCGTGCCACCCATCGCCTCTATGAAGCCGCGGCAGATCGACAGGCCGAGCCCGGTGCCGGCGCGGATCTGGTCGCGCTTGCGCACCCGGTAGAAGGTGTCGAAAATCCGTTCCAGATCGCCGGGAGGAATGCCCGGCCCTTCATCCATGATCTGCAGCAGGACGGAGCCATTGTCGGTCCAGCCCTGGACGCGGATCGTCGAGCCGGCCGGGGCATATTTCGCCGCATTGTCGAGAAGATTGAACAACGCTTGCTCGAACAGCACCGGGTCGACCTTCAACATCGGCAAATCCCTGGGGATGTCCGTCTCGATCTTGTGCTCGCCGATGATTTTCCTGGCCCTTTGCAGGGCGGAGCCGACGATGTCGCCGACATAGTGAAAGGCGTAGTTCGGCTCCATCGCGCCGGACTCGATCTTGGTCATGTCGAGCAGATTGGCGATGAAGCGGTTCAACCGCTCGGATTCGTCGAGCACCGTCGACAGCAGTTCGGCCCGATCCGGTTCGGGAAGTGCTGCTGAAAAATCCCGCAGCGTGCCGGCGGCGCCCATGATGGCGGCGAGCGGCGTCTTCAGATCATGGGAAATGGAGGTGAGCAGCGCCGAGCGCAGCCTGTCCGCCTCGGCGGCGAGCTTGGCCCGGTCGACGTCGGCGACCAGTTGGATACGCTCGATGGCGACTGCCGCCTGGTCGGCCAGTGCGTCGAGAAGCCGCTGCTGCTCGGGCGTCAGCAACGGTCCCTGCTTGTCGTTGTCGAGGCCGACGACGCCGATGGCCGTGCGCCCGGTCCGCAAGGGCAGATAGAGGCGCTTGGCACCCGGAAGCGTGTCGGCGCCGCGACCTGCGGCACGATTGTGCTCCCAGGCCCAGCGGGCGGCGGCGATGTCGGCTTCGGCCAGCGTGTCATCAGGCGGATAGCCGGCCTTGACGGTGATCGTCCCGTCTTCCGGCAAAAGCAGCACCACGCGCAGCTTCAGCATCGAGGCGATCTGGAAGGCGGTGGCCCAGAGGACGTCGTCCAGCGTCCCGGCGCCGGCGAGCTTCTTCGAAAAGAGGTAGATATCCTCCGTCGCCCGCGCCCGCGAGCGGGCGGCGACCGCCTGGCGCTGCACGCGCGCCGTCAGATTGCTGGCAATGACCGCAACGACGAGAAAGACGCCAAGCGCGACGATGCTCTCCGGATCCCTGATCGTCAGCGTATAGCGCGGCTCCAGGAAGAAATAATTGAAAGCAAGGGCGCTGACGAAACAAGCATACAGAGCCGGCCACAGGCCGCCGGTCACCGCCGATGCCAGCACCCCGATGAGCAGAATGATCGCCAGATTGCGAACGTCGAGAAACTGATCGAGAAGGACGGCGAAGGCGAGCGAGCCGATGACAAAGGCCGTCGCCTTGAGATAGGGCCAGATTTCGAACTGCCACTGCTCGTCGGCCGCCTTGACGCTCCGCGACGCCGCCTCGGTGCCGCGTTCGCTTCCCGAAATGACATGGACGCTGATATCGCCGGCATTGCGGATGAGATCGTAGGTGAGCGAGCCTTCGATCAATTCGCGCCAGCGCGACCGGGTCGGCCTGCCGACGACGATATGGGTAAAATTGTTCGCCGTCGCATAACGCACGATGTCCTGCGCCACATTCTGACCCGGAATGGTCGTCACCTCGGCGCCAAGCTGCTGGGCAAGGCGCAGGTTCGTCGCCAGCCGGTCCTTGTCATTCTCGGGCATGCTGGCCGAGCGCGTGCTGTCGACGTGCAGCGCCGTCCACGGCGCACGCAGCCGGTCGGCCAGCCTGCGCGCATAGCGCACGCGGGCCGCTCCTCCAGGTCGCGCGTCGAGGCAGACGAGGACCCTTTCGCCTGCCGCCCACGGTCCTGGAATGGCGTGCGCCTGCATATGGATGAGCAACTGGTCGTCGACACGCTGCGCGGTGCGGCGCAGCGCCAGTTCCCTGAGCGCCGTCAGATTGCCCGGCGAGAAATAGTTCTCGATCGCGCGCTGCGCGGTGTTGGGGAAATAGACCTTGCCTTCCTCGAGCCGCTTGATCAGGTCGTCGGGGGTGAGATCGATGATCTCGACATCGTCGGCCTGGTCGATGATGGAATCGGGAACCGTCTCGCGAACCCTGACCTTGGTGATCTGGGCGACGACGTCGTTCAGGCTTTCGACATGCTGGATGTTAAGCGTCGTATAGACGTCGATGCCGTGCGTCAGGATCTCCTGGACGTCGAGGTAGCGCTTGGGGTGGCGGCTGCCGGGCGCGTTGGTGTGGGCGAGCTCGTCGACAAGAACCAGCGCCGGGCGCCGGGCGAGGATGGCGTCGATATCCATCTCGTCGAGGATACGCCCCTTGTAGTCGACCTTGCGGCGGGGAATGACCTCATAGCCCTCGACCAGGGCCGTTGTTTCCTTGCGGCCATGCGTCTCGACGACGCCGATCACCACATCCACGCCGTCGGCCAGCCTGGCGCGGCCCGACATCAGCATCTCATAGGTTTTGCCGACGCCCGGTGCCGCGCCGAGGAAAATTCTCAGGCGGCCGCGACCCTCCCGCTCGGCATGGTCAAGCAGTGCGTCGGGCGAGGGTCTGGTGTCGCTGCTTCTGTCGTCAGGCATCGGGATCGATCATGGATGGCGCCGGGGGTACTGTCGATCCCCGGCCGCCGCCATTCACTCTTTCGCTACGTCCAGCGCAAGGTTGAGGCCAAGCACATTGACCACAGGCTCGCCCATGAAGCCGAGTTCCCTGCCCTCGACTTGGGCATCGACAAGCGCCTTGACCCTGGCTTCCTCGATGCCCCTGGCCTTGGCCACCCGAGCGACCTGGAAGTAGGCGGCTTCCGGGCTGATGTCGGGATCGAGGCCACTGCCGGACGTCGTCACCAGATCCATCGGAACAGGCTGGTTCGGGTTTTCCGCTTTCAACTTCTCGGCGTCGCCCTTGATGCGGTCGATCAGCTTGGGACTGGTCGGGCCGAGATTGCTGCCGCTCGAGGAGGCTGCATTGTAGCCGTCGCCGGCAGCCGAAGGGCGGCCGTGGAAATACTTGTCGCTGGCAAACCCCTGGCCGATCGATTCGGAGCCGATGATCTTGCCGTCCCTCTCGACCAGGCTGCCATTGGCCTGCCGCGGAAACAGCGCCTGGGCGATGCCGGTCATGCCCAGGGGATAGATCAGGCCGGTCAGGACCGTGAAGAAGACGATCATGATGATCGCGGGTCTTATCTGGGTGAGCATGGAGATGTTCCTCAAAGCAATTCCAGGAAAAGTGTGAAGCGGTTTTCCCTAGGGAATTGCGTTAAAACAAAGAGTTAAGCGAGGCCAAGCGTGGTGACGATCATGTCGATCGCCTTGATGCCGACGAAAGGCACGATGAGGCCGCCGAGGCCGTAGACGAGAAGATTGCGGCTGAGCAGCGCGCCGGCGCCGATGGCCCGATATTTGACGCCCTTCAGCGACAGCGGGATCAGCGCGATGATGATCAGCGCGTTGAAGATGATGGCCGACAGGATGGCACTCTGCGGCGTCGCCAGATGCATGACGTTGAGTGCCTGCAGCGGACCGGTCGTCTGTCCCGGTGCGACGTAGAAGACGGCGAACATCGCCGGGATGATGGCGAAATATTTGGCGACGTCGTTGGCGATCGAGAAGGTCGTCAGCGAACCCCGCGTCATCAAGAGCGCCTTGCCGATCTCGACGATCTCGATGAGCTTGGTCGGATCGCTGTCGAGATCGATCATGTTGCCGGCCTCGCGGGCGGCGACCGTGCCGGTGTTCATGGCGACACCGACATCGGCTTGCGCGAGGGCCGGCGCATCGTTGGTGCCGTCGCCGCACATGGCAACCAGCTTGCCCTTGGCCTGTTCGTCGCGGATCAGCTTCAGCTTGTCCTCCGGTGTGGCCTGGGCGAGGAAGTCGTCGACGCCGGCTTCCGCGGCGATCGCCGCCGCCGTCATCGGGTTGTCGCCGGTGATCATCACCGTGCGGATGCCCATGCGGCGCAGTTCGGTGAAGCGCTCCCTGATGCCGCCCTTGACGATGTCCTTGAGGTGGATGACGCCGAGCAGGCGGCCGTCGCGTTCGACCGCCAGCGGCGTGCCGCCGGACTTGGCGATCTCGTCGGCGATGGCCTGGAGATCCCTGACGGTATCGCTGCCGGGCCGCGTGGCATGGGCTGCGACCGTCGATTGGTTGACATGGGCAAGCACGGAATCCACGGCGCCCTTGCGCACCGACGAACCATCGATGTCGACGCCGCTCATACGGGTCTGTGCTGTGAAGGGCACGAAGGTGGCGTGCAGCGTTGCCATGTCGCGGGCGCGGATGGCGTATTTCTCCTTGGCCAGCACGACGATGGAACGGCCTTCCGGCGTTTCGTCGGCGAGCGAGGCAAGCTGGGCCGCGTCGGCCAGTTCCTGTTCGGTGACGCCCTTGACCGGGCGGAACTGCGTCGCCTGGCGGTTGCCGAGCGTGATCGTGCCGGTCTTGTCGAGCAGCAGCGTGTCGACGTCGCCTGCGGCTTCCACGGCGCGACCCGACATGGCCAGCACGTTGAATCGCACCAGGCGGTCCATCCCGGCGATGCCGATGGCCGAAAGCAGCGCCCCGATCGTGGTCGGGATCAAGGTGACGAACAGCGCCACCAGAACGGTCACCGAAATGTAGCCGCCCGAATAGGAAGCAAAACTCGGGATCGTCGCGGTGGCCAGCACGAAGATCAGCGTCATGCCGACGAGCAGGATGTTGAGCGCGATCTCGTTCGGCGTCTTCTGGCGCTCCGCACCTTCGACCAGCGAGATCATGCGGTCGAGGAAGGTGTGGCCGGAAGCCGCCGTGATGCGCACGCGAACCCAGTCGGACAGCACCTGCGTGCCGCCGGTGACCGCCGAACGATCGCCGCCGGATTCGCGGATCACCGGCGCGGATTCGCCCGTGATCGCGGCCTCGTTGACCGAAGCGACGCCTTCGATCACTTCGCCGTCGGACGGGATGATGTCGCCGGCCTCGACCAGCACGGCATCGCCGACCTTGAGGCTGGTGCCGGGCACAAGTTTGTATTTGGTGCGGTCTTCACCGGTTAAAAGCTTGGCCTTGGTCTCGGTGCGTGCCTTGCGCAGCGAATCCGCCTGCGCCTTGCCGCGGCCTTCTGCGACCGCTTCGGCGAAGTTGGCGAACAGCACGGTGAACCAAAGCCAGATGATGATCTGCAGCGTGAAGCCGAGATTGCCGCCGCCGGAGACCAGGTCCTTGACGAACAGCACGGTGGTGAGCGCCGAGACGACGGCAACGACGAACATCACCGGGTTCCTGGCCAGCGTGCGCGGGTCGAGCTTGCGGAAGGCGCCGCCGATGGCGGGAAGCAGGATGCTGGCATCCATGATGCTGGCTGATTTCGAGTTGCTCATTTTGAAGCTCCGGCTTCGGTGTTGTTGGACGGCACCGGATGATCGGATGCCGAAAAGAGATGGGGCGGCCCGTAGGCCAGCAGCCAGAGGACGAGCATGACTGCCGCAAGGCCGAGAAACGTCGACAGGGTCGGGGAAGGAGGAGGTCCCTCCTCCTTTCCGTGATCGTCCCTGTGGGCGACCTTGCGGCGCATGGCATTGAACCACGACATGGCGGTCTCAGAAGGTCTGCCCGTGAGCCATCGCCAGGTGCTCGATGATCGGCCCGACGGCGAGCGCGGGGAAGAAGGTGAGGCCACCGACGATCAGGATGACGCCGATCAGCAGCCCGACGAACAGCGGGCCGTCGGTCGGGAAGGTGCCGGCGGAGGCCGGAACCGTTTTCTTCGCCACCAGCGAGCCGGCAATGGCCAGCGCCGAGATGATGACCAGGAAGCGGCCCATCAGCATGCCGATGCCGATGGTGATGTTGTACCAGGGCGTGTTGCCGCTGAGGCCGCCAAAGGCCGAACCGTTGTTGGCCGCCGCCGACGTGTAGGCATAGAGGACCTCGGAGAAGCCGTGCGGGCCGGCATTGCCCATCGACGCCACGCCGGTCGGCAGCACGACGGCGATGGCCGTGAAGATCAGCATCGCCAGCGGCAGGCACAATATGGCCAGCATCGCCATCTTGACCTCCTTGGCCTCGATCTTCTTGCCGAGATATTCGGGCGTGCGACCGACCATCAGGCCGGCGACGAAGACGGCGACGACGATGTACATCAGGATGCCGTAGAGGCCCGCGCCGACACCGCCGACGATGACTTCGCCAAGCTGCATGTTGATGATCGGGATCATGCCGCCGAGCGCCGTGAACGAGCCGTGCATGGCGTTGACAGCGCCGCAGGAAGCGGCCGTGGTGATGACGGCAAACAGCGCCGACAAGGCGATGCCGAAACGTGTCTCCTTGCCCTCCATGTTGCCGCCGTCGATGCCCAGCGCATGCACCAGCGGGTTGCCGGCGGCTTCCGCCCAGTAGCAGATGGCGACACCGGCGATGAACATGACGCCCATGGCCGAGAGGATCGCCCAGCCCTGGCGCTGGTTGCCGATCATGCGGCCGAAGACATTGGTCAAGGCGGCGCCGATGGCGAAGATCGACACCATCTGGATCAGGTTGGAGATCGCGTCGGGGTTCTCGAACGGGTGCGCGGCATTGGCGTTGAAGAAGCCGCCGCCATTGGTGCCGAGCATCTTGATGGCCACCTGCGAAGCGACCGGGCCGACGGCGATGGTCTGCTGCGCGCCTTCGAGCGTCGTGGCGTTGACATAGGCGCCCAGCGTCTGCGGCATGCCGAGCCAGACATAGGCCAGCGTCAGCACGACGCAGAACGGCAGCAGCAAATAGAGTGTGGAGCGGGTCATATCGACCCAGAAATTGCCGATCGACTTGCCCGAAGCCCGGGCAAAGCCGCGGATCAGCGCGATGGCTATGGCAATGCCCGTGGCCGCCGAAACGAAGTTCTGCACCGTCAGCCCAGCCATCTGCACGAGATAGGACATCGTGCTCTCGCCACCATAGTTCTGCCAGTTGGTGTTGGTCATGAAGCTGGCGGCGGTGTTGAAGGCGAGCCCTGGTTCAACCGCTGTCATGCCGGCCGGGTTGTAGGGCAGGCTGCCCTGCAGGCGCTGCAGGGCGTAGAGCACCAGGAAGCCGGCAAGGTTGAAGAGCAGCAGGGCGACCGCATAGGTGGTCCAGTGCTGTTCCTCGCGTTCGCTGGTTCCGCAAACACGGTACAGCCCGCGCTCGAGCGGGCCAAAGACGGGCGAGAGCAGCGTCCGGTCGCCGTTGAAGACGCGGTGCATGTAGCCGCCGAGCGGCTTCACCAGCAATATGACGATCCCGCAATAGACCAGGATCTGTATCCAACCGTTCAGTGTCATGGCTGTGGCTTTCCGTGCCTTCAGAAGCGTTCTGGACGAACGAGGGCGTATGTCAGGTAGGCGAGCAGGAACAGCGTAACGCCGCCACCAAGAATATAGTCGACGATCATTTTTTCAGCCTCGCTCTAGAGCGCGTCACAAGCTTTGATGTAGGCGAAACAAAGGGCGAAGAACAAAATTCCGATCCCGATAACGGCTATATCCATTGTGTTTATTCCTGTTGTTCTTTTGTACTTTGCGAATTTGACAGGGGATTTCGCAATATATCGGAAGTGGCCCGTCGCATCTTTGACGACGGAACCGGCTGTGTGAGGGGAATATGGACCCGATCGCCATAAAGGTTCGAGACGGGGCGCAGTGGAAAGAAATAGGAATTTCATAAAGATTTTTGCGCGGGCTCTTCCCAACACTCCACGCAGGGGATTGTCGCGCAAGGCAGGTGGCCAGCCACAGGATTGCGATTTGCTTGCGAGCTGCCGGAAACGGGAAAGCCCGGCTGGGGCCAGCCGGGCCTTCTATGGTGGTGTGGCTTTAGCCGCCACGGAGGGTATCGATCTTCAGGCGGCGTAGCCGCCATAGCCACGCGCAACGGCGTGCACGCCCGCCACCGGCTCGAGGTCCGGCCACAGGATACAAGAAGCTTGCGCAAACTGGACGAGCGCGTGGCGGGCCTGCTCGATGGTCACATAGCCTGGGATGGCGAGTTCACATGCTTCCACCGCGTTGCGGTAGAGCGGGCCGCGGCGGGAGGTCGTCCAATTGGTGAGGAAGTCGTGCATTTCGGCCAGCGACGCAATCTCGCGTTTGAAGCCAAGGCCGACCGAGAGTGCGACCGGGGAATGAAACAGCTTGTCGTGCATGAAGCGGGCTCCTGGTTTTTTTGCGCGCTTGGAGAGATATCCGGCGGGTCCGCGAACGAGACGCGGTGAAACGCGCAACAAGGCAGGAGGTTCCAAGCTTGGGTCTTGGCGGTTTTTTGATTGTGCCTGGTCGGCGAAATTATCAATTTCGCAGCGCAACGATCGTGTGCCGGACGCTCAACGGCTCCGCAGTCCACTTGGCGACGGCAGGCTCTCCAAAATCCCGAAGGAGCCATCGAGATCGCTTGCCGCCCTGAGGCTCACGCCTTCTTCACGAACTCGGTCTTGAGCACCAGGCCTTTCACTTGCTTGGTGCTGCATTCGATCTCGCCGGGATTGCCGTTCAGGCGGATAGCCTTCACCAACGTGCCGCGCTTGATCGTTTCCGAAGTGCCTTTGACTTTGAGGTCCTTGATCAGCGTGACGGAATCGCCGTCATTCAATTGAGCGCCATTGCTGTCGCGCACGATTACATCGTTCGGCATGCCATCTCCTGTGATTGGCAGGTTTTTAGGGCAGAGCGCGGCGGGATGTTTACCGCCCTGCTTCGCGCAAAGGCTCGGGCTTGTCCTGCGAAGCTCGTAGAGCGAAGCAGGATGGCGGAGAGAGCGGGATTCGAACCCGCGTTACGGTCTCCCGTAAACACACTTTCCAGGCGTGCGCCTTCAACCACTCGGCCACCTCTCCGTCCATGCATGTCGCGTCGGCCGGTTTTGCCGCGCGGGTTGGGGAGATGCACCTCCCTTGGGGAAAGACGGAACTTTCGCCATCGGCGTCGCCAACCAGCAAACGCCTTCCCCTGCACCTGAGCCGTCGAAGCAACAGGCGCGGGGCTCATCTAGTCGATCCGACGGCGAATGCCAAGCCATAACGGCAGTCTATTCGCTTTGCCGGCCACACAGTGTTTCACGAGGCCGCCGGCATGCCCGTTTTTGCGGGCGCCGCCGCTGCAATGGTGTGCACAGGCAGGACCGCAGGGACGGCCGCCCTTGACTTCCCCCGGAGTTGCCTGTCGGGTGCCGAGGCTTTGCGAGGGCATTGTGCGGACATGACATCGAGCAATGGACAGACGCCAGTCAGGCGGCCGGACAGCGGGCTGTCCTTCGTGCCGGTGGGCTGGCTTGTCTTCGTCATGGCGTGGTCGGTCTACGGCCTGATCTCCGTCTGGCCCGCGGTCGGCGCCACCGGCCTGCCAGACAGCGTGCTTTACCTTATCTATGGCGGGCTCGTCGTCGACATCGTCACCATCCTGTGGGGGCTTTACCTGCTCGGCCTCGCCTTCGGCCGCTCGGCCCGCTTCCCGCGCCAGTTCACGATCTGGCAGATTGCCATAATCGTCGGGCTGCTGGTCATCCATGCCTATGCCCCTACGGTGCCGGGATTCGTCTTCTCGGGCCAGGCGCTTGTCATCACCGGCGCCGAAATCGCCATCGGCGCGCTCTGCATCTATCTGCTGCGCCATGGATCCGAAGCCGATGCCGTTTATGTCAATCCGAAAACCGAGAGCCCATCGGCCTTCGTCTCGGTCATCGCCGCGCTGCTCGGCATCGTCCTGGGCGCGGTCATCGGCGCCGTGGGCGGATTCGCCATCGGCTCGCTGATCGCCGATGCCACCGAGATGAGCTGTTTCGAGGGCGCCTGCGGCTATTTCGCCGTGTTCACCGGCCTGGCCGGTCTGGTGATCGGCGCCATCGGCGGCGGCGTTTTTGCTGTCTGGCGTGTCCACCGGCACAAAAGGAAGCCGGCCGCATAATTCGCGCGGGCAACAAATCCGGGTTCACACGGTCTTTGGAGACTTCGCCGGCAAGTCGGTTTGCGAGCACCAAACGCAAAAACCCGCCTGTGCGGCGGGTCATCGGCGCAAGTCAACGCCATACCGAAATTATTAGCATAGCTGCCCTCACATGTCAATGAAAAGCGACCCGACCGACTGTCGTCCGGCCCTCCGTTGACCTGAGTTTGGAGTCTGCAAATTCGCGTATGGCGATTGCGATCCAGCCATGCGCATTCTATCTCTGAAAAGCCCCTCGGGAGAGGACCAGCCCGGAGGAGGGTTCTGATGTTTCGCTTCGTCTTTCGTCTTGCCGCAATGATCGCGCTGTCGATTTCCGTCATCATGGCGGTGCTCGACGCGACACGCACAGTGGCGGCCTCCGTGCTGGTGCTGACCCCGCTCAACAGCAGTTGGCTGGCGGTCTCGCCCGACACGCGGGCCGCCTTCGAGACCTTCATCCGAACCAAGACCAGCCCGCTGCTGTGGGATGGCGCCATCGCCTGGGTGCTGAACCAGCCGGGCTTCGCCGTGTTCGCGGTGCTGGCTTTCCTGCTCTATGCGATAGGCTACAGGCGGCAACGTCGCGCCGGACAGTTCGTCGCAAACTGATCCGCTTTCCGCGAAGAGAGGGAAACCCGCGCATGTTCTTTCTCAGCGATATGCTGAACAAGAAGCTCAATCTGCCGAAGCCCTCCGAGGCCCTGCCGGGCCGCGCCAGGGCGATCCCGACCGCATCCAGGCACAAGGTCTTGAAAAGACCGCTCAAGGGTCCTTATCCCGAGGGGCTGGAGACGGCCATGTTCGGGCTCGGCTGCTTCTGGGCTGCGGAGCGGCTGTTCTGGCAGATCGAAGGCGTCTGGGTCACCGCGGCCGGCTATGCCGGCGGCTTCACGCCCAATCCGACCTATCAGGAGACCTGCACCGGGCTAACCGGTCATGCCGAAGCGGTGCTGGTGGTCCATGACCCCGGGATCGTCTCCTATGCTGGGCTTCTGAAGCTGTTCTGGGAAAGCCACGATCCCACGCAGGGCATGCGCCAGGGCAATGATGTCGGCACCGCCTATCGTTCAGCGATCTACACGAGCGACGAGGCGCAACTGTTGGCGGCGAGCGCCTCGCGCGATGCGTATGAGACCTCGCTGCGCGGTGCCGGCCACGGCAGGATCACCACCGAGATCGCCCCGGCGGCCGAATTCTACTTCGCCGAAGCCGATCACCAGCAATATCTGGCGAAGAACCCTTACGGCACGTGCAACCTCAAAGGCACCGGTGTCGCTTGCGCCATCCCTGCCGCCGCCTCCGCCTGACACAAGCTGCGGTGCGGCTTGCCCGCACCAAGCTTTTCCAAAAGGTCAAAATTCCGCGTGAATTTTGTTTCGGGCCATGCCAGATTGCCGCCGAGCGGGAGGGAATACACTCCTGGCTGACGTCGCATGCCTGCCGGAGAACCGGGCCGGCATGCGGTGCGTAACGGAAAAAATAACCGACAGGGTGTGGATCACATGAAACGTATCGTTCTCGGCCTCCTGGCCGCAACCGCAATGGTTCTTCCGGCTTTCGCCGCGGATGTCCAGCCGGCCATCCTCTATGATCTCGGCGGCAAATTCGATAAATCCTTCAACGAGGCTGCCTATCACGGCGCCGAGAAATTCAAGACGGAAACCGGCACGGCCTACGTCGAATTCGAGGTCTCCAATGCCTCGCAGCGTGAGCAGGCGCTGCGCCGCTTCGCCGAGGACGGCCACAACCCGATCGTCATGGCCGGCTTCGCCTGGGAGGATGCACTGAAGAAGGTCGCGGCCGAATATCCCGATCTCAACTTCGCCATCATCGACGACGCCGTCGACATGCCCAATGTCCGCTCGCTGGTATTCAAGGAAAACGAAGGCTCCTATCTCGTCGGCATCATGGCGGCGATGGCCTCGAAGTCGAAGAAGGTCTCCTTCGTCGGCGGCATGGACATCCCGCTGATCCGCAAGTTCGAATGCGGCTATGTCGGCGGTGCCAAATCGGCCGGCGCGACCGATGTCATCCAGAACATGACGGGTGACACGCCGGCTGCCTGGAACGATCCGGCCAAGGGCGGCGAGATCGCCAAGACGCAGATCGACCAGGGCTCCGACGTGGTCTATGCCGCGGCAGGCGGCACCGGCGTCGGCGTGCTGCAGGCGGCGGCAGATGCCGGCAAGCTCGGCATCGGCGTCGATTCCAACCAGAACGGCCTGCAGCCCGGCAAGGTACTGACCTCGATGCTGAAGCGCGTAGACGTCGCCGTCTACACCGCCTTCATGGACGGCAAGAACGGCACCTTCAAGGGCGGCGTCGAGAATCTCGGCCTCAAGGAAGGCGGCGTCGACTACGCCATGGACGAAAACAACAAGGCGCTGGTGACGGACGAGATGAAGGCGGCCGTCGAAAAAGCCAAGGCCGACATCATTGCCGGCAAGGTCGAAGTACACGACTATACGACTGACAACGCCTGCCCCTATTGAGCGGCACGAACACACAGCCATGATCTGCAAACCGCCGGGCGCCAGCCCGGCGGTTTTGCCTTTACCGGATCGAGCGAAACCTTCGCTCCGTGCCGGACACCGTTTCGAGATACAGATGCAGCCGACGATCGGACCCATGGGCGAGCACGACGTAGCAGCGGTCGCGCAACTGCGCCTGTCTGCCTTTTTCGAGGGAACCGGAAGGACTCTCGGGGAAGATGCTGCAGGGCTTCGCGACTTGATCGCCGGTGACGGTTTCGAGGCGGCATTCGTGGCCCGGATCGGCGACACCCCGGTCGGGACATGCCTGCTGGTCCGCCACGAATTGGAGCCCGCGCATGATCTGACGCCATGGCTGGCCGGGTTGGTTGTCGATGCAAGGTATCGACGCCAAGGCATCGCCACCGCGCTGGTCAAGGCAACGGAAGCCCATGCGGCGTCACGGGGCGTCGAGATGCTCTATCTCTACACATGGGATGCGCGTGGTTTCTACGCGGCCCTCGGCTGGAACATCGTTGAGATATGCAGTTCGGACGGCGAGACGATGGCTCTGATGTCTCGCCGGCCTCGCCTATAGCAGCTTCGCGACGAGACAACCGAGCGCGAACGCCACCATCAGTCCGGCGGCAACCACAAATCCACGCCGGCCGCCCAGCGCGTGGACGCCGACGCCGTATGGCCGCTGCGACAGGCTTCGGATCACGGTTGGCGGCCTGGCGTCGCTCAGGCCAGAACTACGCATCTGCGGCAGGTCGCCAATGCGCTGCGTGATCTGCTTCCAGCGCTCTTCGCCATCCCCCGGTTCGGCACGGTCGAAGACGTGCATGCGCTCGGCAAGTCGCACGACCTCGTCGCGGAAGGCCGGGTCGATCTCCAGATCACGTTCGGCCCGTTCGCGCTCCGCATCGTTCATCAGGCCACGCACATAGTCGCTGGCCCGTGCAATGCGATCGCTTTCACTGGCCATGGCGTGCGCCCTTCCCTTTTTCCTCACCAGTGCGGCGGCTTGGTTACAGGCACTTCATCTCCCGTCTGCTCCTCCAGCGCCAGGAAGCGATCCGTCAGCGCGTCGAGCTTGCGCTGCATGCGCTCGATCACTTTCCACTGCTCGGCGATCTGGCCGGACAGTTCCTCGATGGTCTTCTCCTGCTCGGCGGCGCGGATTTCCAGCGTCGTCAGCCGGTCGGCGGGTATGGTCATGTGAATTCCCCAGTCTTCACCGCGATGTCTTGCGCCGCGATGTCTTGCGCCGCAATGCGAATTTCGGCTCCGTCATACTAGCGAATGTGAAGGCCCCGGCCACGTTGCAAATTGACAAGCGCACCGGGATTTGTCGAGAGTGAACCTGCTCCGCCAATTGGCACGGGCGGAGCGTCATGCTAGGCGTTTTGACCAAGCGATAAAAAAATAAGAGTGGGACAGGCTGCATGGCGCAAGCCGCAATCGAGTTGATCGGCATCAACAAGAGTTTTGGTGCGGTGCGCGCCAACCGGGACATCAATCTTGAGATCGGTCGCGGCACGATCCACGGCATTGTCGGCGAGAACGGCGCTGGCAAGTCGACGCTGATGTCGATCCTCTACGGCTTCTACCAGGCCGACAGCGGCGAGATCCGCGTTGGCGGCCAGCCGGCTTCGATCAAGACCCCCAATGACGCCATCGCGCTCGGCATCGGCATGGTGCATCAGCACTTCATGCTGGTCGACAATTTCACAGTGCTGGAGAACGTCATCCTCGGCGCCGAAAGCGATGCGCTCTTGAAGAAGAGCATCGCCAAGGCGCGCTCCGAACTGGAGCGGCTGGAGCGTGAATACGGGCTGGAAGTCGATCCCGATGCAATCATCGAGGAACTGCCGGTCGGCCTGCAGCAGCGTGTCGAGATCCTGAAGGCGCTCTATCGCGGCGCCGAGATCCTGATCCTCGACGAACCGACGGGCGTTTTGACGCCGGCCGAAGCCGACCATCTGTTCCGCATCCTTCGGCAGTTGAAGGACCAGGGCAAGACGGTGGTGCTGATCACCCACAAATTGCGCGAGATCATGGCCATCACCGACACGGTGTCGGTCATGCGCCAGGGCACGATGGTGGCGACGCGCGAGACCAGGAAGACGACTGTCGAGGAACTGGCCGAGCTGATGGTCGGCCGGCGCGTGCTCTTGCGGGTCGAGAAGGGCGAGGCAGAGGCCGGCGCCGTCAAGCTCGCAGTCAAGAACCTGACGGTCAGGGATACGCGCGGCGTCACCATGGTCGACGACATCTCCTTCGATATCAGGGCCGGCGAGATCGTCGGCATCGCCGGTGTCGCCGGCAACGGACAATCCGAACTGCTCGAGGCGATTTCCGGCATCAGGCGTGCCGTTTCCGGCTCGGTCATGCTGGATGGCAAGCCGATCGACCTGACCGGTGCCGCCGACCCCGGAGAGTTGCGCGACCGTGGCCTGGCGCATGTGCCGGAGGACCGCCATCACGTCGGGCTGGTGCTGGCCTTCGAGGAGAACGAGAATTCGATCCTCGGCTATCACGATGATCCCCGCTATTTGAAGGGGCCGTTCCTCAACATCGATGCCATCCGCAACGATGCCAGGGACAAGATCGCCAAATACGACATCCGCCCGGCCGACTGCCGGCTGAAGACCGCCAATTTCTCCGGCGGCAACCAGCAGAAGATCGTGCTGGCACGGGAGATGGAACAGGACCCGGGCGTGCTGATCGTCGGCCAGCCGACACGCGGCGTCGATGTCGGCGCCATCGAGTTCATCCACAAGCGCCTGATCGCCATGCGCGATCAGGGCAAGGCGGTGCTGGTGGTGTCGGTCGAGCTGGACGAGATCCGTTCGCTGTCCGACCGTATCCTGGTGATGTTTGCCGGCCGCATCGTCGGCGAGCGCGGCTCCGAAGCGACCGAGGGCGAGCTCGGCCTGCTGATGGCCGGCATCGAGCACCAGGAGGCAGCACTTTGAGCACGCCTTACGCCAAACTGCCGGCCTGGGCCGACTATGGCCTGATCCCGCTGATCAATCTGTTCGTCGCCTTCGTCGTCGCCGGCTTCGTCGTGCTTCTGGTCGGTGAGAATCCGTTGCGCGCCGCCGTCATCCTGGTCGAAGGCGCCTTCGGCAAAGGCACAGGCATCGCCTTCACCCTGTTTTATGCCACCACCTTCATCTTCACCGGGCTTTCGGTGGCGGTGGCCGCGCATTGCGGCCTGTTCAACATCGGCACCGAGGGGCAGGCCTACATCGCCGGCCTTGGCATCGCCATCGTCTGCCTGAGCTTCGACAGTACACTGCCGTGGTGGCTGACCTTCCCGCTGGCGATCATTGCTGCGGCGGCGGTGGGCGCATTGTGGGCGCTTATCCCGGCCTATCTGCAGGCCAAGCGCGGCTCGCACATCGTCATCACCACCATCATGTTCAACTTCATCGCCGCCTCGATCATGGTTTACCTGCTGGTCGGCCCGTTGAAGCCAGCCGCCTCGCAAGCGCCGCAGACGCGCAACTTCCTCGCCGGCGCGGAACTGCCCAAACTCAACTGGATCATCGAGCTGTTCGGCGCCAAGATCCGTTCGGCGCCGCTCAACGTCACCTTCCTGCTGGCGCTGGTCATGGCCTTCCTGGTCTGGCTGCTGATCTGGCGCACCAAGCTCGGCTACGAGATGCGCACCTACGGTCACAGCCCGAAGGCGGCACGCTATGCCGGCATTTCCGAAACCCGCATCATCATCACCGCCATGATGATCTCGGGCGCACTGGCCGGCATGATGGCGCTCAATCCGGTGATGGGCGATCAGCACAATGTCGCCATCGACTTCGTTTCCGGCGCCGGCTTCGTCGGCATCGCCGTGGCGCTGATGGGCCGCCTGCACCCTGTCGGCATCGTATTGGCGGCGGTCCTGTTCGGCATGCTCTACCAGGGCGGCGCCGAACTCGCCTTCGAGATGCCGGCAATCAGCCGCGACATGATCGTCATCATTCAAGGCCTGGTGATCCTGTTTGCCGGTGCCCTCGAGCACATGTTCCGGCCCTATATCCAGGCGCTGTTTGCCTCGTTCAGTCCGCGATCGGTCGGCATGGAAGCGGTCAAGGGGAAAGGTGCCTGAGATGGATGTGTTCAACGCGATCATCCAGACACTGGACTCCACCATCCGCCTCTCGGTGCCGCTGCTGCTTGCTTGCCTCGCCGGGCTCTATTCGGAACGCGCCGGCATCTTCGACATCGGCCTCGAAGGCAAGATGCTTGTCGGCGCCTTCGCCGGTGCGGCCGCAGCTTCCGTGTTCCATTCGGCCTTTCTCGGCCTCGGCATGGCGGTCGTGATCTCGGTCGCCTTCGCCATGATCCACGGCTTTGCCTCGATCACTCATCGCGGCAACCAGATCGTCTCCGGCGTGGCGATCAATTTCATCGCCGCCGGCTCAACCATCATCCTCGGCCAGGCCTGGTTCCAGCAGGGCGGGCGCACGCCGGCGCTGCAACCGGGCGAGCGCTTCGAGGCCATCACCTTGCCGGGCGCCGAGGCCATCCGCGACGTGCCGATCATCGGACCGGTCTATGCCGAACTCCTGTCGGGCCACTCGATCCTGGTCTATCTTGCCTTCCTGATGGTGCCGTTCACCTGGTGGGTGCTGTTTCGCACCCGCTTCGGCCTGCGCCTTCGCGCCGTCGGCGAGAACCCGGCCGCCGTCGACACCGCCGGCATCTCGGTCGCCTGGCTGCGCTACCGGGCGCTGATCTGCACCGGCATCCTCACCGGCATTGCCGGCGCCTACCTGTCGATGGTGCAAAATGGCGGCTTCGTGAAGGACATGACTGCCGGCAAGGGCTATATCGCGCTGGCAGCCTTGATCTTCGCCAAGTGGAAGCCGGTCAACGCCATGTTCGCCTGCCTGCTGTTTGGCTTCCTGGACGCAGCGTCGATCCGCCTGCAAGGATCCCCGCTGCCCATCATCGGCAAGGTGCCGGCGCAGTTCATGCAGGCGTTGCCCTACATCCTCACCGTCATCCTGCTCGCCGGCTTCATCGGCAAGGCCATTCCGCCACGCGCCGGCGGCGTGCCTTACGTCAAGGAACGTTGAGCGACGGGTCGGCTTTGCGCCGGGTTTTGAACACGATCATCGGAGAGAACGCTGAATGTCGCATGATCTGTTCGAGGCCGCCAAGGCCGCCATGGCCAAGGCCTACGCGCCCTATTCTAAGTTTCCGGTCGGCGCTGCCCTGCGCACCGAGGACGGTCGCGTCTTTACCGGCGCCAACATCGAAGTCGCCTCCTATCCGGAAGGCTGGTGCGCCGAGACCACGGCGCTCGGCCACTACATCATGGGCGGCGGCGGCAAGATCGTGGAAATCGCCGTGCTTGCCGAACGCATGGCCAAATGCTCGCCTTGCGGCGGCTGCCGCCAGCGGCTTGCCGAATTCTGCCGGCCGGAAACAAAGCTCTATCTCTGCGACAATGCGGGTGTGGCCGAAACCGTGACCATGGGCGACATGCTGCCTTACGGCTTCCGCGGCGATATTTTGAAATGAGCAACAGGCTCAAATGAACAGCTGGCAACGATGACGGAAAAAGCCCTGGATCATCTCGTCGAAAGGCTGGACGGCCTGGCGCCGGCCACGGCACTGGTGCTCGGCTCGGGCCTCGGCGGTCTGGTCGACCAGATCGAGGACCCGATCCGCATCTCCTATGCCGACCTGCCCGGCTTTCCCAGAAGCGGTGTCACCGGGCACGCCGGCGAAGTGGTGGCAGGGCTGTTTGCCGGCGTGCCGGTGCTGCTGCTGTCGGGCCGTGCCCATTACTATGAGCACGGCAACGCCGCGGCGATGCGGCCGGTGCTGGAAGTGCTTGCCGGCATCGGCATCACGAAACTGATCCTCACCAATGCCGCCGGCTCGGTCGATCCGGACATGCCGCCGGGCTCGGTGATGCTGATATCGGACCACATCAATTTCTCGGGCACCAACCCGCTGATCGGCGAACCAAGCGACCGGCGTTTTGTCGGCCTGACCGAAGCCTATGATGCCGGCATCCGCCAGGCCATCGAGCGGGCGGCAAAAGCGACCGGCACCACCCTGCACAAGGGCGTCTATATGTGGTTCTCCGGCCCATGCTTCGAAACGCCGGCCGAAATCCGCATGGCGCGCATCATGGGCGCCAATGCGGTCGGCATGTCGACCGTACCGGAGGTCATTCTCGCCCGCTTCCTCGGACTGCGCGTCGCCGCCTGTTCGGTCATCACCAATCTGGCGGCCGGCATGACCGGGGCCGAGCTTTCGCACCAGGAGAC
>NZ_RZQE01000440.1:0-5016 GCF_004022955.1 Mesorhizobium sp. M7A.F.Ca.US.002.01.1.1
GGGCTCTTCGAAGTCCAGTGACGCATAACCGCCGATGTCGCCGATCTCTCCTGTTGCCAGGCCTTCGTCGGTCAAGTGTTGCTTCCACCAGGCAAGGCTCTCCTGGCTGCCGACCCTGAGGCTGGTCCGCACGATGCTGTGCGTGCCGCGCCGCTCGCGGCCGACCGGCCAGTCGAAGAAGGTAAGGTCGGTGCCCGGTGTCGCTTCGCCGTCGGCATAGAAGAGGTGGTAGGCCGAGGTGTCGTCCTGGTTTACGGTCTTCTTGACCAGCCGCAGACCCAGCACCTTCGTATAAAAATGAAGATTGCCAGGCGCATTGGCGGTGATGGCGGTCAGATGGTGGATACCTGTCAGTTGCAAGCTCATCGTCGTCTCCCTGCTGTTGGGGAAGAATTTTCTCCCTCCATATCAGAACTGCGGTCACCCCGCTGAAGGCCTCGTATTCCGACAGTCCGTCGCCGGAAACTGAACAGCGGCGCCCAGTGCACGTCGTCGCTATGAACAATCGGAAGTCGCGAACCTGCCTTCGGCACCGTTCGATGCGGCGAAAAGCGATGCCTTGCCTGCGGTGCGCGCACCGGTCGCAACTATCGTCTCGCGCCTGACATCCTCCTGACAGACTGCTGTCAGGAGGGGTATGCGATAGTACCTCCATACAGAGAGAGGAGACTGGCCATGAACGGTTACACCATTCTGCGCGGCATGCAGCACTATGTCGGCAAGATCCGCACGATGCGCAACGAGATCCGCACCCAGCGGTTCATGAACTCGCTGCCGGCGGATATTCGCAAGGATATCGGCTGGCCGGACATGTATGCGGACCGTGGCCCTCGCGGCAATTGAAGCCAATTTTTCGACCCAGCGATTGGATGTGGGCGCGTCAACGCCCAGATAACAGGTCCGGTGCGTGAGGAATGGGAGCGAGCTTATGCCCGAACAGAAGACGATCGGTTTCCTTTTCATCGAAGGTTTTGCCGACTGGGAGTATGGGCTGCTGGCGGCCTCGGCGGTCGAATGGTTCGGCGCCCGTGCCGTGTCGCTGACGCCTGATGGCAACCCAGTGGCCGGGATCAGCGGCTTTCGGCTGACGCCTGATCGATCGGCCGGGGCGGATGAGAATGACGATCTCGACGCCATCGCCGTCATCGGCTCCGATGAGTGGGCCGGCAAGGCACCGCCCGATGTTGCCGATCTGCTCAATGCTGTTGCATCGCGCGGCGGCGTGGTCGGCGGCATCTGCGCCGGCACGCTGGCGCTAGCCCGCGCCGGCCTGTTCGAGAAGGCCAGGCATACGAGCAATGGCCGCGACTGGATCAATGGTCATGAGGCCGGCTATGCCGGCGACAGCCTCTATCAGGATGTGCCGCATGCCATGGCCGACGGCAAAATTGTTTCCGCGCCAGGCTCGGCGCCGGGCACCTTCGCGCTCGCCTTTCTGAAGACGCTCTACCCCGAAAGAGGCAGCGATCTCGCTCGGATGCGAACGCTGTTTGCCAAGGAGTATGCTGAAGCCTCCTGACAGTATGCTGTCAGGAGGGCCGTGCAATGGTGCCAGCTTAGGGCACCCGTGCATCGGCGGTCGAAAGGACGATCGATGAAGAGTTGGAACGACAGACTGAGCACACCAGGCATCAACGGCGTCAAGCCGACGCCGCGCACGATGGCCGATGTCGTCGAAGGCCAGCCTATGCTGGTGCCGACAGCGCGCCAGGTCGATGATTTCATCCGCTCGATTCCCGAAGGCGTCGAGATGGATGTGCGTGCGCTGCGTACAGCACTTGCCGTCGAGCATGGCGCCGAAGTGACATGCCCGGTCACCATAGGCTATCATCTGCGCACTGTTGCCGAAGCCGCCAACGAGGACCTCCAGCGCGGCATGACGCCGAGTGATGTGGCACCGTTCTGGCGCGTGCTCGATGCGAAAACACCGACGACGAAGAAATTGTCCTTCGGCGCGGAGTTCGTCGCCGCGCAGCGCAAGCGCGAAGGACTGAAACCATGAGGCATGCCGCCCAAAAGTGTTCTGCGGTTTTGGGATAACGGCATGCGCGAAAACACGATGCATGCCACCCAGAGGTGGACCGGTTTCGGGCGGCATGCATAGAGACAACGCCGAGGGACCATACGATGCGCCGCGCCGACAGGCTCTTCCAGATCGTGCAGCATCTGCGCGGTGGCCGATTGGTCACCGCCCAGAAGCTCGGCACATGGCTCGAAGTTTCCGAGCGAACCATCTATCGCGACATTGCCGATTTGCAGTCGACCGGAGTGCCGATCGACGGCGAGGCCGGCGTTGGCTACATGATGAGGGAGGGTTTCGACCTTCCGCCGCTGATGTTCACGCGTGACGAGATCGTCGCGCTGGTCGCCGGCGCCCGCATGGTGCGTGCCTTTGGCGGTGCCGCCATGGCGCGCGCCGCCGACGAAGCGCTGGTCAAGATCGGCGCCGTCCTGCCCGATGCCGAAAAGGACCGCATTGCCCGCACCGAGATCCACACGCCGATGTGGGTGGTCAGCGACGCTGCCCGCGAGGCGATCGACCTGATCGAGCGCGCGGTCGAAAAGCGCCAGGTGCTGACCATCGACTATTCCGACGAGGCCGGCCGCGGCACCGCCCGCGATATCCGCCCGCTCGGCCTGTGGTTCTGGGGCAAGGTGTGGACGCTGGTCGCCTGGTGCGAGATGCGCGACGATTTCCGCGCCTTTCGTATCGATCGCATCGCCTCGGTGGTCATCGCCGGCCGCATCTTCAAGCCGGAGCGCGGCAAGCAGCTTGCCGACTTCTACCGCGCTGTGGAGCGCAGCGAGGACTATGGCATGGCGCCGGACCGCGCCGCGCGCAGCTGAGACCTGGCGCAGCTACAAAAAAAGCCCGCTCGAAGCGGGCTTTTTCTTGGAATATCAGACAACCTCACTCGTCGTCGTCATTGTCCGTGTTCTTCGACTTCAAGGCAGAGAGCTTGGCGAACACGGCGTTGGCGTCGAGTTCGGCGTCCTCGTCCTTCGGCTTCTCGGGAGCCGGCACCAACCGCTCGGTCAGGGCCGCCGGCAGCAGCGTGTCGCCGACCGGCTGCGCCTGTTCGCGGCCGCGCGAGGCGCGGTTGACTTCCATGTCGAGGTCGATCTGCGAGGCGAGACCCAGCGTCACCGGGTCCATCGGCTGCAGATTGGCTGAGTTCCAGTGCTTGCGCTCGCGGATCTGTTCGATCGTCGACTTGGTGGTGCCGACGAGGCGCGAGATCTGCGCGTCCTTGAGCTCGGGATGGTTGCGCACCAGCCACAGAATTGCGTTCGGCCGGTCCTGGCGCTTCGACAGCGGCGTGTAGCGCGGACCCTTGCGCTTGGATTCGGGCACCCGCACCTTGGGGTCTGAAAGCTTCAGGCGCTGGTTCGGATCCTTCTCGGCACGGGCGATCTCGTCACGGGTCAGCTGTCCGGTCATGATCGGGTCCATGCCCTTGATGCCTTGCGCCGCTTCGCCGTCGGCGATTGCCTTGACCTCGAGCGGATGCAGCCCGCAGAACTGCGCGATCTGCTCGAAGGAAAGTGCGGTATTGTCGACCAGCCAGACGGCGGTCGCCTTGGGCATCAGCAGCGTATTGGCCATTTTTACAAATCCTTCTCGTTCGCCCGCGTTCCCGCGCGGGCGGTGGTTTAGAGCCACCAAAATGGGAAATTCGCGGTCTGTATAACCGCTCTCGGGGCGTTTCGCAACGTTTTTGGAGCAAAGACCGGAAGCCGTGGGTACTTACCGAAAACGTTCCGCGCTCTTGAACAGAACGACAAGCTGGCTTCGCTGGCGAGTTCCGGTCTTGGCAAAGATCGGTTGAGGTAGGGCACCCCGGTCAATCAGGGTTCGCCCTTGTGAAAGCGCCGAGCCAAGATGCCATGCAGGAAACTGAGGTCAACCCTGCTCGATGGCCGGTATCGGTTGGGACGGTCGTTGATCTCCCGCCCAAAACGACAAAACCCGCCGGACTGGGTCCAGCGGGCTCGGAACCGCGACAAAGTTCGTCTGGTGCGGCTCTGGCTTCCACGGCTTGGGTCCGCCGGAGCGGACCAGGACGTGGCTTTAGATAGCCCTGCGGGCGATCTTTTCGATGTCGGCGCGGTTGATGCCGAGATCGCTGAGCTGACGTGCGTTGAGACGGCTCAGTTCGCGGACGGTCTCGGTGTACATACGCCAGTTACGGAAAGCGCGGATCGGGTTCATGGTAGTCCCTCCAGAATGATGTTCGTTTCGATGGTGCTCAAATAGGCGTCATCGATGAGGACTTGAATGGCTGATTTTGCATAGCAATGATGCAAATGCTGCATTGCAGCATTAAGCTTCTGTTCATCTTGTGGGCAGCGAGGCGCTGACCTCGCGCGCTGTCAGCCTACGTCGAGCACGATCTTGCCGATATGCTCACCCTCTTCCATGCGCTCATGCGCCCGCCAGGCTTCGCTGAGCGGGAAGATCATGTCCATCACAGGGGCAACCTTGCGCGTGCCGAGCAGCGGCCACACCTGCGCTTCCAGCGCCGCCGCGATCGCCGCCTTGAACTCGACGGTTCGCGGCCTCAGCGTCGAACCTGTGTGGGTAAGCCGCTTGACCATGATCTTCGAAAAGTCCGCGCTTGCGACAGCGCCGGCCTGAACGGCGATCTGGACGATGCGGCCTTCGACCGCCGCGGCTTCGTAGTTGCGCGCCACATAGTCGCCGCCGACCATGTCGAGGATGACATTGGCGCCGTTGCCACCCGTTGCCTCCTTCACCGCGGCGACGAAATCCGCCTCGCGATAATTGATCGCCCGGTCGGCGCCGAGCTTCAGGCAGGCGTCGCATTTCTCCTTGCTGCCGGCAGTGGTGATGACATAGGCGCCGAAGGCGGAGGCAAGCTGGATTGCTGTCGTGCCGATGCCGGACGAGCCGCCATGGACGAGCAGCGTCTCGCCTTTCTTGAGGCCGCCACGCTCGAACACATTGTGCCAGACGGTGAAGTAATTCTCCGGCACCGCCGCGGCTTCGGTGTG
>NZ_RZQE01000441.1:0-5003 GCF_004022955.1 Mesorhizobium sp. M7A.F.Ca.US.002.01.1.1
GGATAAAGCTTGTCCGCCGGCACGCCGTCGGCAGCTTCTACTACTCCTTCGTGCTCGCCTGGAACAAGGGCGCCGTCTCGGGCGAACCGACCGGCTGGGCCGACATGTTCGACACCAAGAAGTTTCCCGGAAAGCGGACCTTCTACAAATGGTCGGCGCCGGGCGTCATCGAGATCGCTTTGCTGGCCGACGGCGTGCCGGCGGACAAGCTTTATCCGCTTGATCTCGACCGTGCCTTCAAGAAACTCGACACCATCAAATCCGATATCGTCTGGTGGGGCGGCGGCGCTGAATCACAGCAGCTGATTGCCTCCGGCGAGGCTGCCTTCGGTCAGTTGTGGAACGGGCGTGTCTTCGCCCTCCAGCAGGATGGCACCGACGTCGGCGTCGCCTGGAAGCAGAACCTCACCGCCGCCGACGTGCTCGTCGTGCCGAAGGGCGCCAAGAACAAGGACAGCGCGATGAAGTTCCTCGCCGCCGCCACCAGCCCGACCGGCCAGGCGAAATTCGCCGAGGCAAGCGGCTATGCGCCCATCAACACCAAGGCCAAGGCGGAGATGCCCGCCGATGCCGTCAAGGCCCTGCCTGATGCCCATGTCGACGGCCAGATCAACCTCGACATGAACTACTGGGCCGAGCATCGCGACGAGATCGCCGCGCGCTGGTATGCCTGGCAGACCAAGTAACACCGTTGCAGACCGACGGGGCGCAACTTGCGCGCCCCGTTTTGAGACAGGACCGCTCGATGCAGGGAAGTTCTTTCAGACGCAGCTCGGTTGCCGGCCTGCCAGCCGGCAGCGGCAGCGCCTTGCCGGCCCTGCTTCTGGTTGGCCTGTTCTTCATCGTGCCGGTGGTTGCCCTGCTGCTGCGCAGCGTCACCGATCCCGAACCCGGCTTGCAGAACTACGCGGCGCTGTTCGGCAGCGACACCTATGTGCGGGTGTTCCTCAACACCTTCCTGGTCGCATCGGTCGTCACAGCCGTCACCATCCTGGTGGCTTTCCCTGTTGCCTGGATGCTGGCGATCATGCCGCCGGCCCCGGGCTCGATCGTCTTCGGCATCATCATTCTGTCGATGTGGACGAATCTTCTCACCCGCACCTATGCGTGGATGGTGCTGCTGCAACGCACCGGCGTCATCAACAGGGCGCTGATGGGGTTGGGCATCATCCATGAGCCGCTGCCGCTCATCAACAACCTCGCCGGGGTCACCATCGGCATGGTGTACATCATGCTGCCCTTCATGATCCTGCCGCTGGTCGGCACTTTACGCGCCATCGACCCTATGACGCTGCGCGCGGCCGCCCTTTGCGGCGCAAGCCCGTCCGAGGCCTTCCGCCGCATCCTTTTGCCGCTGTCGCTTCCCGGCATCGCCGCCGGAGGGCTGATGGTCTTCGTCATGTCGCTTGGCTACTTCGTCACGCCTGCCCTGCTTGGCGGCACATCGAACATGATGCTGGCCGAGATGATCGCCCAGACGGTGCAGTCGCTGCTCAACTGGGGGCTTGGAAGTGCGGCCGCCTTCGTCCTGCTTGTCGTCACCATGGCGCTCTACGCGATCCAGCTTCGCCTGGTCGGCGCCAGGCGCGCCGGCGGAGGGCTCTGACATGCTGCTCGACTATGACCGGCTCGGATGGCTGCGCGTGGCACTTGTCGGCTTCACGGCGGCAGTGGCGGCTTTCCTGTTGCTGCCGGTGGTCTTCATCGTGCTCCTGTCGTTCGGCTCGTCGCGCTGGCTCGCCTTCCCGCCGCCCGGCTGGACGCTGAAATGGTACCAGCAGTTGCTGGCTGATCCGACCTGGATCGATGCCGCGCTGACCAGTGTCCGGATTGCCGCCATGGCCGCCATCCTCGCCGTCGTCATCGGCCTGTTCGCCTCCTTCAGCCTGGTCAGGGGTGAGTTTCGCGGACGCCAGGTCCTGCGCGGCTTGCTGTTGATGCCGATGGTGCTGCCAGTCGTCGTGTTCGCCATCGCCATCTACGCCTTCTTCCTGCGCATCGGCCTTGCCGGCACCACGGTCGGCTTCGTCATCGCCCACACCATCCTGGCGCTGCCTTTCGCCATTATCCCGATCACTGCGGCGCTAGAGGGTTTCGACAAATCCATCGAGGACGCGGCCATAGTCTGCGGCGCCAGCCCGCTGCAGGCACGGTTGAGGATCACCTTGCCGTCGATCAGGATCGGCATCTTCTCCGCGGCGATCTTCTCTTTCCTGGCCTCATGGGACGAGGTCGTGGTGGCGATCTTCATGGCAAGCCCGACCTTGCAGACCTTGCCGGTCAAGATCTGGGGCAGCCTGCGCGCCGACCTCAGCCCGGTCGTCGCCGCCGCCTCCAGCCTGCTTGTCGGCCTGACCTTGTGCCTGATGATCGTGACCGCACTCCTTCGCAGGAAAATGTCAAGATGACCCGGCCATTCCTGTCCATACGCGCGGTGAGAAAGACGTTCGGCGCCTTCGTCGCCGTCCATGACGTCACCATCGATGTGCCCAAGGGGGAGTTCCTGACGTTCCTTGGCCCGTCGGGTTCCGGTAAGTCGACGACACTCTACGCCATCGCCGGTTTCCAGGATCCGAGCTCGGGCGATGTACTCCTGGAGGACAGGTCGCTGCTTTCGGTGCCGTCGCACAAGCGCAACATCGGCATGGTCTTCCAGCGCTACACGCTATTTCCGCATCTGAGTGTCGCCGAGAATGTCGCCTTTCCGCTGCGCGTGCGCCGCCGACCGGATGGCGAGATCAAGCGCAAGGTCGCCGACATGCTGGCGCTGGTGCGCCTCGAAAACTTCGCCGACCGCCATCCGGGCGCGCTGTCGGGCGGCCAGCAGCAGCGCGTGGCGCTTGCCCGCGCGCTCGCCTACGACCCGCCGATCCTGCTGATGGACGAGCCGCTGTCGGCGCTCGACAAGAAGCTGCGCCAGGAAATCCAGGCCGAGATCCGCCGCATCCACCGCGAGACCGGCGTCACCATCCTCTATGTCACGCACGACCAGGAGGAGGCGCTGCATCTTTCGGATCGCATCGCTCTGTTCAGGGAAGGCCGCATCGAACAGATCGGTACTGGCGAGGATCTTTACCTCCGGCCGGCGAGCGAGTTCGTCGCCGGCTTCATCGGCAACTCGAATTTCCTGCCGGCTGAGCATTTGCAAACCGCAGATGGCGCATCGACGATCCGCCTGGCCGGCGGCTCGATCGTGACCGGCGTCAAGGCGACAACGTCGTTCGGCCAAGGCCAGAACGTCCGGCTGATGGTGCGCCCGGAAGCCTTCCGCTTGACGCCTACGCCGACAAGCGTGGCACTCGCCGTCGAGATCGTCGATACCGCCTTCTTCGGCGACCGACGGCGGGTCGTGGCACGCACGGCCGGCGGAGATGAGATCGACGTCAGGCCAACCTCTGACGCAGAGGTGGGCGATGGCACCGCCAGATCAGGTCAGCGCATCTTTTTCGATCCCGCTTCGGCGTTCCTGTTCCCGGCCTGATGGCCGGGATTGCGCATGTCAAAGCGATTCCGTTGCGGAAAGAAAGTCCGCTTGTGAAAATGCGTGCTTAGAAGCTGTCAGTCCGCTTCAGGCCCCTTATCTGCCAAACAAAGTTGCTTACGGCTTAGCGAGAGGGTCAGACGCCTCTGGCTGGAAAGCTGTTCGGTTGCCATCGCACGCCTGCTGGTCTGCAGTCCGTTAACCACCCCGCCGACCAGTGTCCCTGGCCTGCGCGTTATGCATGCGGCACCTCTACCCCGAGCGCGTGCGGTGGCCGCTCTTGCTGCGATCGGCCGAGGCGTTTATGCAGGTGGAGGATCGACGCGAACAGCTGGACGTCGTGAGACGCCGCGACTGCATCGTCGCTCACCTCGCGCATTTGCTCAAGGACCAGGGCGCACGCGCGACCTCGGAGCTGAGCAGCGTCAACCTACATCTGGTCGAGGATGACATTGGCGTCTTGCATACCTGAATATAATCAGGTTACGGAACATTGTGTGCAAAAAACGCACAAGAAAGTTCTGCTTCTCTTCTTTTTTCGTTCCTACGAGGGAGCCGCCGGTAGCCCTTTCGGACGCTCTTCTGCCGACGATATTGACCGCCCCAATGCGAATGTTCGCCGGTGTATTCGTAAACCTCATTGTCCGCAGCGCCGTTCAGTCTGCTTGGGTTTCCTAGAAGCTTTTCGAATTTTCTGTCTTGCGGCTCCCGTCGAGATGCGGGCCCTCTGGAGGAGGTCGGGGTGTTTTGGATCCGCTGTGGTGCAACCTTGATCCAAGCATTTATGGGGGTTCGAGTCGGTAGAGGGCTACCGCCAATTCACCGCTGCTACCGAGTTCGTCTGTTGAATGTACTCGCAAGCAGGGACGACAGAATCACATCCTGTCCCCTGGCTGTGGCGGCCGGCTGATTTGAACTGTCATCAGAGGCCCGCAAAGTTCCCGTAAACCAGACATGCAAACGATAACACTTGAGGCCGCGGTTGCGCCAGGTTCGGCGAATCTTCCATGTGCCGCACGCCACCTTGGCTCCCGGCCTTCATTGTCGTACCCTCGCGTCGCAAAGTCAGCGTGTGCAGAGGAGGCGCGTTCGAATGCGGGTTCCAATTTGGCTCCTTTCGACCTTTGTGCTGTTGTTGGCAACATTTCCATCCGGGGTGCACGCTGCCGGCGACAATCCGAAGCTCACGCCACTCGTTGCGGAGATCATCGCTCCCCCGCATGTGATTCCAGGCTCGGACGGCAGGCGTCACATCGTCTACGAACTGGCAGTGACGAATATCACTGGCGGCGATGTCCGTTTCGAGAAGCTCAAGGTCGTCGATGCCGACAGCGGAGCACCGCTTGCAGAACTCGGCCCGGATGAATTGCGCACGCGCGTCACGCCGGGCGCAAGCCGCGGCAACGAAAACCGCGAGTTGGCCGCCTATCAGTTCGCCGTCCTCTTTCTGCATGTCGTGCTTGCGGACGGCGCGGCGGTTCCGGCTCGCATTACCCACGAGATCACGGCGTTTTTCGCGGTC
>NZ_RZQE01000442.1:0-4999 GCF_004022955.1 Mesorhizobium sp. M7A.F.Ca.US.002.01.1.1
ATCCCCCTTTCCAATTACAGCCGGGAACACTCGACGATCAGCGTTTCCCTGCACTACTCCGCCGATTTCCGCGACATGTTCGAAGTGCGTGGCTCGACACGGCTGAAGCGCGGGCTGGCCCATGCCGCCGAAACAAACGCGACGTCGGTCCTGCTGCGCTATGATGGGCTCGATGGCCTGGCCCGCCTCTCGGCGATATCGTTCTCGCAGGCGCCGGACCAACTGAGTGCCAACCGTGCCGATTTCCTGATCGCCGTGACCAAGCGCAGCAGGAAGGTGCTTTATGTCGAGGTCGGTCCCGAGGTGGCCGACAAGCCCGACCGCGACCGGTTCCGCGCCGCTGCCGCCCGCGCCCGCTTTGGCATGCGGGCCAAACGTCGCCATGGCGCGACGGTGCGCAGCTCGGGCCGTGTCTTCAACGACTGGGTCGAGCGCGCTCGCGCCGATGTCGCGTTGCTGACCACCGAGCTGGCGACCGGCCCCTATCCCTATGCCGGCATCCCCTGGTTCTCGACGGCGTTCGGCCGCGATGGCGTCATTTCGGCGCTGCAGATGCTGTGGCTCAATCCGGGCCTGGCGCGGGGCGTGCTGGCCTTTCTGGCCCAGCATCAGGCGACCGAGACATCGCCGTTCAGCGATTCCCAGCCGGGCAAGATCATGCACGAGACCCGCAAGGGCGAAATGGTGGCGCTGCGGGAGCTTCCCTTCGGCCGCTACTACGGTGGCGTCGATACGACACCGCTCTACATCTATCTTGCCTGTGCCTACGCCGATCGTACCGGTGACATGGCGTTCATCGACGGCTTGTGGCCGTCGCTGTGCGCCGCGGCCGAATGGACGGAGAAGGCGGGCCGGGAGACCGGATTTGTGACTTACCAGCGAGCGGCCGAGTCCGGCCTCGCCAACCAGGGATGGAAGGACAGTTTCGATTCGGTCTTCCATGCCGATGGCCGCATTCCCAAGGGCCCGATCGCCCTTGTCGAAGTGCAGGGCTACGTCTTTGCCGCCTTCCGGGGGCTGGCGGCACTTGCCCGTCGCCGGGGCGAGAACGACAGGGCCGACCACTGGGATGATCGCGCCGAAGCGATGCGGGTTGCCGTGGAACGGGATTTCTGGCTTGACGATCTCGGCTTCTATGCGCTGGCAATCGACGGTGCCGGCGAGCCCTGCAAGGTGCGGACCTCGAATGCGGGGCATCTGCTCTTTGTCGGATTGCCTGAGCCGGCGCGGGCCCAGATGGTGGCTGACCAGCTGCTTTCCGCCTCCTTCCATTCGGGCTGGGGACTGCGGACGCTCGCCGACGATGCCGTGTTCTTCAATCCGATGTCGTACCACAATGGCTCGATCTGGCCGCACGATACCGCCCTTTGCGGTGCCGGGCTGGCGCGCTATGGCGAGCGCGAAAGCGTGGTTCGCCTGATGAGCGGCACGTTCGAATCCGCGGTCCATTTCAACATGCGGCTGCCCGAACTGTTCTGCGGTTTTACACGTGCGCCGGGCGAAGCACCCATCGCCTATCCCGTCGCCTGCCTGCCGCAAGCGTGGTCGGCGGGCTCCGCTTTCATGTTGATGCAGGCCTGTCTTGGCCTGGAGATCGACGGCTGGGAGGGTGAGATTCGCGTCGGCCGCCCCAGGCTGCCGATCGGCATCGACACGCTGACACTGCGGCACCTGGGCGTCGGCGACCGGGTCGTCGATCTCACCTTCCAGCGCGTCGGCGACCGGGTCGTCGCTTTCCTGGCCGACCGCCATGAAGGGCTGGTGCCGCTCATAGTAAGAACATGATCCGAACAAAATTGGCGGAACCGATCCAGGCCTTGTGCGTTGCAAAAACACTGGTCCGAACGCCGACCACGTGGCCGGCGGACCGTTTCAAACGGGAAACACGAACAAACGGTCGCCGACGGCCGGGGTGAGTTGACGTTCAATGACAAACTACGGTGCGGACCTGCTCTGGGTTCTGATTTTCGCGAGCCTCGGTTTTTCCGCTCTTGCCGTATTCCTCTCCATATCGCGGCACCGTCGCCGTCATCCTCCTGCCGTCCCACATACGGCAGGCGAAGATGTGGCCGCGGAGGCCGCGCGCAAGGTGATACGGGAGTTCGAAAAGAACGGCCAATCGGCCGATGCCGCGCTGGTGACCTGGTCGCCAGAAACATTGCGCAAGATCCTGGCCGACGATCTGCCCGATGCGCAGGTTATCGTGGTGTCCAATCGCGAGCCGTACATCCACAATGTGAAGGACGACGGCGTCGAGTTGCTCGTCCCGGCCAGCGGGCTGGTGTCGGCGCTCGAGCCCATTACCCGCGCCTGTGCGGGCACCTGGATCGCCTATGGCGGCGGAACGGCGGACCGCCTTACCGTCGACGACCACGATCGCGTGCAGGTGCCGCCTGGCAACCCGTCCTACACGCTGCGCCGGGTCTGGCTGACGGAGGAAGAGCATCAGGGCTATTATCTCGGTTTCGCCAATGAGGGCCTTTGGCCGCTTTGCCATATCGCCTTCACCCGGCCGATTTTTCGCGCCTCCGACTGGGCTGCCTATGAAGCCGTCAACCGGAAGTTTGCAGATACGGTGGTTGCCGAGGCGCGCAACGAGCGGCCGATCGTGCTGGTCCAGGATTACCATTTCGCGCTGCTGCCGCGCATGATCCGAGAGCGCTTACCGGAGGCGATCGTCATCACTTTCTGGCACATCCCGTGGCCAAATTCGGAAGTGTACAGCATCTGCCCATGGCGTGAACGCATCCTCGAAGGCCTGCTCGGCAGCTCGATCATCGGCTTCCACACCCAGTTCCATGCCAACAATTTCACCGAAAGCGTCGATCGCTTCCTGGAAAGCCGCATCGAGCGGGCCGATGCGGCCATCTCCTACGGCGGACGGACCACATTGGTGCACGCCTATCCCATCTCGATAGAATGGCCGGCGGACCTGCTGGCGAAACTTCCCGCTGTCGACGATTGCCGCGCTCGCATGCGCGAGAGGTTCGGCCTTAAAGCGGATGTGAAGCTGGCCGTCGGGGTCGAGCGCCTCGATTATACCAAGGGCATTCTCGATCGGTTTCACGCTTTGAACGAATTGTTCAAGCGACAGCCTGAGTGGATCGGAAAACTGGTCTTTCTGCAGATCGCGGCACCCAGCCGCGGCACGCTGCCCGCCTACAAGCTGCTCCATGACGAGTGCCACCGTTATGCCGAAGAGCTCAACCGGCGTTATGGCAGCGAGGGCTACAGGCCGGTGATCATGGTGGCCGAACATCACTCGCAAGAACAGGTCTACGAGATCTATCGGGCCGCCGACATATGCATGGTCACCAGCCTGCATGACGGCATGAACCTCGTCGCAAAGGAATTCGTCGCCGCGCGCGACGACGAGCAGGGCGTTTTGATGCTCAGCACATTCGCCGGCGCCTCGCGTGAATTGCTGGAGGCGCTGATCGTCAACCCTTACGATGCCGCCATGATGAGCGGAGCGCTGTTGCAGGCACTGACCATGTCGCCCGAAGAACAGCGCGAGCGCATGCGCCCCATGCGCGAGACAATCCGCAACAACAATGTCTATCGCTGGGCCGGCAGCATGCTTCTGGATGCGGCACGTTTGCGCAAGCGCGGGGACCTCGATCGGGTGACCGGTGCCGTCAGCGACCCGCCGCCCAGCGTCGACAATGTCGTCTCCATTTTTGAGCGCAGACGGGTGGCGATGTCATGAGCGATGCGCTGCAAAATATTGTTGGCGAGACCCTGCACAAGCCGCAGGCCGTCATGGAGAAACCGCACACTGTGCTGACCGGCGAATGGGCGTTGTTCCTCGACATCGACGGCACCCTGCTGGAACATGCCGAACACCCGGACGCCGTCTCGGTCAGCGACGAGCTCCGCTCCTTGCTGCAAGGCCTGGATTGCAAGCTGAACGGGGCATTGGCCTTCGTAACAGGCCGTTCCGTCGCGGCTGTCGATCATCTGTTTCAGCCTTTGAAGCTGCGCGCCGCCGGGCTCTATGGCCTGGAACATCGGCTCCTACCGAACGACGACGTCGAAGTCGCGGATGAGCCGGCGGATATTTCTGCGCTTGTCGACGAGATCGAGGCCGAGCTCGGTCGTGGCGCCTATATCGAGCGCAAAGGACGGGTGCTGGCCATCCACACGCGCGCCGCCCCGCATCTGCTTCCGCGCGCGACGCAGCTGGTCGAGCAGGCGCTGGCCACGCTGCCAAAGGGCTACCGGGTGGTACCCGGCAATGCCGGTGTTGAATTGCTGCCGCTCGAGGCCGCCAAGGGCGCCGCGATCCGGCGTTTCATGGAAATTGCGCCATTCACGGGCCGTCGCCCGGTCTTCCTGGGCGACGACACGTCGGATGAAAACGGTTTTGAGGCCGTCAATGATGCCGGCGGCATATCGATACGCGTCAACCCACCAGCGCACACCGCAGCGCGGTACGGGCTTGCCGACGTTGTCGAGACGCTGGGCTGGCTGAGAGGTCAACTTTAGATCCAGCCGACGCAACCGCGATCGCGCCTCCTGGAAAGGGCAAGGAAAGGAACGGTTTCGATGGGACGCTTTGCACAATTGGTCCGAGAGATCACCCCGAACTGGCTGCACTCTCGCTCCTCCCGCCATGACATTGCCGACGTTTCACCGTCCGACGCGGATTTCAGCTGGCAAGAGGCGATCGACAACAAGATGTATGGGGCTGATACGCCTGATTATTCCTATGTTCCGGAAAAGACCGCTTCAGATGCGGTGAGACCGGGCGGTGACAGCCCCGGCGAAAAGAGCGTGCGGGGTGATCCAAAGAGAGCCAATTGAGGGTGAAAAGCCTGTCGGCGCCCGAGGAACGCTACGCCGCAAATCGCAGTCCGCCGTCGCAGGTCAGCACCTGACCGGTCATGAAGCCGTTGGAGACGAGGAAGGCTATTGCCGCGGCGACGTCTTCGGCGCGACCGATGCGGCCGACCGGGGTCCTGCCGGCATAGTCTGCAAACAGCGCCTGCCTCTGCTC
>NZ_RZQE01000443.1:0-4991 GCF_004022955.1 Mesorhizobium sp. M7A.F.Ca.US.002.01.1.1
GCTGTTCTTCATCGATCTTACCCTTTGCCAATCCGCAATGTGCCACTCTTTGCCGTCGGCCAGGCGTGGCAACCGGCCGACAAAAAGCCCGCCATCTTTCGGAAGCGGGCTAGGATGCCTCACTGCTGGATGGGACGACTGCTCGCACCAGCGGCATCGGTCCAGGCGAGGCATCCGGCAATGACAGGCGTTGTGCCGACGACCAGGGCGCCGCGCGCGTGCAGGGTCATCAACCCGCGCCATGAGACTCTATCGACGGCCCAGATGGTGCCGCTGGCGTCGACCCACTTGAGGTCGGCGTCGGCCGCTTGAACCGCCTGCATCATCGCGGCCGGTTGCATCCCAGCTCGAAAGACGATGACGGAAGTGGCGGCACCGTTGAAGAGCGGGCCAGCACCCGCAGCCAGTCCTGCAAGCAGGACGATGCTGGTCAGAGCCGCCGAGGCACCTGCCGGTCCACCGCGGTTGGGCAGCACCAGCACCAACAGCAGCGGCACGATTCCGAAGATGACCAGCCACCCAATATCCCAGGCGAGCGGCATGTCGCTGTTCATCTTGATCCGATGCAGGCCGAGCAGCCAATGGAACACAATGGCGTCCACCAGATGCCAGACGCCGAACCCGATGAAGGCCAGCCGAAGGATCTCGGTCGTCGTTACGGCCCGCCTGCCTGCTGCCCTCGCCGCCACCAGCAGCACCGTGCCGGCAACGGCGAACACGTACATAAACAAGTGGAAGAGGCCGTCGGCCATGATCTGGAAGCGCAGGTCGGAACCCGCCGGGTCGGCGAGGCCCGAGAGAAGATGATGCCATTGCAGAATCTGGTGCAGGACGATGCCGTCGAAGAAACCGCCCAGCGCGAAGCCGAGCAGAAGCCAGCCGACTCTCGTTCTCGGATCGAGTTTCGCGGTGATGGTGTCCATATCAGGACGACTCCGCCGAAACCGGAGAGCCAAGTCTGGTTAGCAGCTCCAGGTGCATCGCCCTGTCCGGCGTCGGGTCGTGGAGATCATGACGGGCCTCGATCCAGAAGGCGGTAATCAGCCCGCCGACCACTGTCGTCAGAACCAAAGTCCCAGCAATGATTGCCAGCATGGATGTCGACCCTTCAACCGCGGGCACGCCGCGCCCGACCCGAACCTTGGCTTCTGCCGTATGTTCCCTCGCGTCGGGCGTTCTGGGGAGGAATAATCAACTTACATCATGGTTCGGATGCCCTGTTGGGGGATGGCTGAAGCGGAGAACATTCATGAGTGAATATTCGGCGGCGGCTCCGAGCAGCCGCGACGACCACAAGCCGCGGGGCATCACCCGCTGGCTGTTTTCGACAAACCACAAGGATATCGGAACCCTCTACCTGATCTTCGCCTTCATCGCGGGGGTCATCGGCGGTGGGCATGCGAATTGAACTGCAGCAACCCGGGATCCAGGTTTTCCCCGGGTTGGGATCGATGATCTACGGCTACCAAGGCGACGCGGCCATAGATGCCGGCAAGCAACTTTATAACGTGTTCACCACGGCGCACGCGCTGATCATGATCTTCTTCACCGTCATGCCCGCACTGATCGGTGGTTTCGCCAACTGGATGGTTCCGATCATGATCGGCGCCCCGGACATGGCGTTCCCACGCATGAATAACATCTCGTTCTGGCTGCTGCCGCCGGCATTGATGCTGCTTTTATTGTCGATCTTCATGCCCAGCGTCCCCGGCGGATACGGTCCCGGGACCGGCTGGTTCCTCTACCCGCCCCTGTCGACGTCCGGCCATCCCGGTCCTGCCGTCGATCTGGTCATTCTTTCTCTGCACATCGCGGGAGCCTCCTCGATACTAGGCGCCATCAATTTCATCACCACGATCTTCAATATGCGCGCGCCAGGGATGACGTTGCATAAAATGCCTCTGTTCGTGTGGTCGATCCTCATCACCGGATTCTGCTGCTGCTGGCCCTGCCTGTCCTGGCAGGGGCCATCACAATGCTCCTGACCGATAGAAATTTCGGCACCACATTCTTCGCGCCGGACGGCGGCGGCGATCCTATCCGTACCAGCATCTCTTCTGGTTTTTCGGCCATCCGGAAGTCTACATCATGATCTTGCCGGCCTTCGGCATCGTCAGCCAGGTGATCTCGACATTTTCGCGAAAGCCGATCTTCGGCTATCTGGGGATGGTCTACGCGATCGTCGCGATCGGAGCGATCGGCTTCGTCGTCTGGGCCCACCATATGTACACCAGCGGAATAGGGCTGGACACGCAGCGCTATTTCACCTTCGCCACGATGGTGATCGCGGTGCCGACTGGGATCAAGGTGTTCTCCTGGATCGCGACCATGTGGGGTGGTTCCCTTAGCCTGCGCGCCCCGATGCTGTGGGCGCTCGGCTTCATATTCCTGTTCACTGTCGGAGGCGTGACCGGCGTACAGCTTGCAAATGCCAGCCTGGACCGCCAATTGCACGACACCTACTATGTCGTCGCACACTTCCACTACATTCTCTCGTTGGGTGCGATCTTCGGCATCTTCGCGGGCTGGTATTACTGGTTTCCGAAGATGACTGGATATTTGTACAATCCGCTTTTGGCTGCAATCCATTTCTGGACGACCTTCGTCGGTGTGAATCTCGGCTTCTTCCCCCACCACTTTCTCGGAATGGCCGGCATGCCACGTCGCTATATCGACTATCCCGACGCTTTTGCCGGTTGGAACATGGTCTCCTCCTTTGGATCGTATCTGTCGGCCGCGAGTGTCCTGATTTTCCTTGCCGGCATCGTGGAGGCTTTCCACCGGCGACGGGCCGCCGGCATGAACCCCTGGGGGCCGGGAGCCACCACATTGGAATGGGAGTTGACCTCTCCACCGCCTTTCCATCAATGGGACAGGCTGCCGAAAATCAAATGAATCCGGCTGGCGAGCGCGACCGGCGGCGGGATCGGCGCTGAGTTGGAAGGCGCGCGCCGCGCTGGCCGTGAATTGACCTATCGGAAGCTGATCACGAGCACGGCGAAAAAGCTGGCGAGGGCTACTGCCCAGCAAAACAACCAGTTGGCGATCAGCAGGATAGATTTCAGCACCGTGGCGTGGCAATAATCTTCGATGATCGATTGCATGCCCAGCCGCATGTGGACGCAGTTCACCAGAATGAAGGCGATGAGGGCGGGTGCGACATAGATCGATCCGACTACGCGGATGACGACATCTCGAGGCTCTCCGCTCAGCCTTATGACGACCGCGACGATGTAGATGACGAGGATCAACAGTGCAGCAGATGTCAGTCGTTCCAGCATGAACGTTTCGGTTCCGTGTTTAGCCGACCCAAGGCCGCGCACTCGAGCTAGCGGAGTTCTGATCGAGCGTCGGTCAGCCATCTTGCTTCCCCAAACTCACCTGGTTCCGTTGCCCGTAACTCAAGCTGTTGCTGTCCAATGCTCGGGCTCGCGTCACGGACGGATAGTGCGCAAGCACGTTCTCCAGTTTGGCGAGGCGAGCTTTTTGGGCGGTTAGCTCGTATCCTGAACGCCATCCAATCTTCCCGGGTCTGCCAGCTTTCCACAACTCCTTTTCAAGGAGCGAGATGCTGAGGCGGACGGCGTCGATCTCTTTGACCAGCGCGGCCTTCACCAATTTCCGACTCTGCATGGCTTTAGTTCCGGTGGGCAAGGGTGGCGCCAAACACAGTGCATTTGGAAATGTTCCCCGGTGGGCGTCCGGCGTTGAAAATATAAATGCTTCGATGCTGCCCTCAAAGCGGTCGCCACAAGCCCACCCGGCACTCGGCACCTGGGATCTCTGTCCCCACCCTGGTCGGGTCTCGCCTCCAATGGGCCGCGGCTTGCCGGGCTATGCTTAGGACAAGCAGGCGCATGCTTGGCCCGCCCCTTGCGGCAGGTAAGATGACCAGAATCTGTTATTTGGCCAACATATGTTAAACATGCTTTTTGTTTCTCGATCGCGCAAAAATATTTGCGTTTCATCGTCGGGAACGTATCGATCCTCAAGAAGTTTGCGGGGCTAGTCAGGAGAACGGGCTATGTCGGGCAACGAAATTCATCAAGACGCCTCGCGTTTTCGCACCAGAATCCGTGTCGTGGACGCTCGCGTGTTCCGCGGACCTCATCTCTACAGCATGAGTCCAATGGTCCGGATCCAGATTGACCTCGGGGCCCTTGAGGCGTTCCCGACAGACAAGCTGCCCGGGTTTACCGAGGACATCGTTCGCCTGTTGCCCGGCCTTGCGGCCCATGGCTGCAGCTATGGCGTCGCCGGCGGGTTCGTCCGCCGTATGCAGGAAGGAACCTGGCTCGGCCACGTCGTGGAGCACGTCGCCCTGGAACTGCAGAACATGCTGGGCCACCGGGTGACACGAGGAAAGACACGTTCGGTCAAAGGCAGTCCGGGCACTTACAACGTCATGTTCGCCTACAATGATGAGGTTGTGGGGCTGCTCGCCGGACGAGTTGCGCTCGAGTTGGTGGATGGTCTCCTGCCGGCCAATCTGCATGGCCTCGAGGGGCTCGACGAGATTGCCGAAATGGACGGGCCATTCGATTTCGCAGTGAGGCTGCAGCAGCTCAAGGCTCGCGCCGCCGAGCGTGCCTTGGGCCCCACGACCGCCTCTCTGGTGCGCGAGGCCGGGAGACGGGGGATTCCCGCGGCGCGGCTCGATGACAGCAGCCTGGTGCTGCTCGGCCAAGGCAAGCATCAGAAGCGAATCCGCGCCAGCTGCACCGACCTCACTTCCGAGATCGCGACCGAAATCGCCTCCGACAAGGACCTGACAAAATTTCTGCTGCAGCAGGCCGGGCTAACGGTCCCCAGCGGGGAACTGGTGCGATCGGCGCAGGACGCGGTCGTGGCAGCGGCACGGCTCGGGTACCCTGTGGTCACCAAACCACTGGACGGCAATCATGGAAACGGCGTCAACATCGGCCTCGCAACCGAGGACGAAGTCCGCTGGGGCTTCGAACAGGCGCGAGAACACAGTCGCAGCGTTATCG
>NZ_RZQE01000444.1:0-4984 GCF_004022955.1 Mesorhizobium sp. M7A.F.Ca.US.002.01.1.1
ACCTGGCACTGTCCTACGCCTGCGGCGTCGGCGGCGGCCGTTCGGGCATCATCGAGACCAATTTCCGCGAGGAATGCGAGACCGATCTGTTCGGCGAGCAGGTCGTGCTGTGCGGCGGCTTGGTCGAGCTGATCCGGGCCGGTTTCGAGACGCTGGTGGAAGCCGGCTACGCGCCTGAGATGGCCTATTTCGAGTGCCTCCACGAGGTCAAGCTGATCGTCGACCTGATCTATGAAGGCGGCATCGCCAACATGAACTACTCGATTTCGAACACCGCCGAATGGGGCGAATATGTCTCGGGTCCGCGCATCATCACCGCCGAGACCAAGGCCGAGATGAAGCGCGTGCTGAAGGACATCCAGACCGGCAAATTCACCTCGGAGTGGATGCAGGAGTACCGCGCCGGCATGTCCCGCTTCAAGGGCATCCGCCGCAACAATGACAGCCACCAGATCGAGGAAGTCGGCGCCAAGCTGCGCGCGATGATGCCGTGGATTTCCAAAAACAAGCTGGTCGACAAGGCGAAGAACTGAGCGAAATCCACAAGCGCTCGAAAATAGCAGCTTCCATGAACAAGAAACGGCGCCACGTGGCGCCGTTTTTTCATTCTGTCGGTCAGCTCAGCTACAGGGCCAGCCCATCAATAGGGTGAGTAGCACTGCTGGCGCGGGCCGTTGTAGGGCTGGAACGTGTTGTCGTAGGCCCGGTACGACCGGTAGCGGTTGTAGCACCATTGGACATGGGCGCTCGAAAGCCGTCCCGCGCGGTAGTAGCGGCGCGGCGCCGGCCGGTCATAGTAGTCGTAGTTGTTGTACATGCTGCCGAGGCCAAGCCCCAGGCCAAGGCCCAGGATCGCGGCACTCGCGCCATCATCGTAGTAACGGCCGCCGCGATAGTGATGGCGACCATGGCGCCAACGCCAGTTGTCTCCACCATTCCAGTGACCGCCGCCGCCGTGCCAGTGCCGACGGCCGCCGTCCCAATTGCCCGACCGGCGCCATCTCCAATTGTCGTTGTTGAACTGACGGTTGTTGTTGCCGCCCGCCCAGCTGTCGCGGACCGGCGTGACATTCGGCGCCGCGGTGCTGGTGGGAATCGACAGGTCCGGTTGCATGATCGGGCCGGCGGCGGACGGTGCCGTGACGCCGGAGAGGATACCCAGGGCTAGCAGCCCCGATTTGACCGTGGAAGAAAAGAGCGAATTCATTGCACTCTCCAAGAGTTACAGGCCCCACGCCCACCCGAGGAATGGGGCAACAATGGATGTTTGCATCTGAACGGCGGATGAACGGAAAGGTTCCGTCAACCATGACGCGAACGCACCCAGGACCAATCGATCTCAGATGGTGGTCCTGCGCGCTTGTTTTCCGAAGCACTTGCGGGCAAAGGTCATGGCATGTCGCTGCGCCTTGCCACCTTCAATGTCGAGAACCTGATGAACAGGTTCGATTATTCCGGCTATCGCAACCAGCTCAACGAGGATCGAACGCTGGCGCTGTTCGATATCCAGAGCGAGGCGGAATACAGGATGCTGGAGCAGGCCCGCGCCATCGCCCAATCCGACGACACGCGCCAGCTGACGGCGCTGGCAATCGCTGCCACCCGGGCCGACATCATCTGCATGCAGGAGGTCGACAACATCGAGGCGCTGAAGGCCTTCGAATATGGCTATCTGTTCAAGATGGTGGGGCAGGGCTACCGGCAGAAATACACCACATCGGGCAATGATTCACGCGGCATCGACGTTGCCGTGATGATGCGCAATGAGACCGCCCAGGGCCAGCCGATCGAATTCGTGCGCATGACCAGCCACGCCTATGTCACCTACGAGCAGTTCGGGCTGCACACGCCGGAACTCGAGGCACTGGGCAATCAGGCCAATGAGCGCATTTTCCGGCGCGACTGCCTGGAGATCGACGTCACCGTGGGCGGCGTGCCGCTGACGCTCTATCTCGTGCATTTCAAGTCGATGGGTTCGCCGCGCAACGGGCTCGACGGGCGCGAGGCGACGATGCCGGTGCGCATCGCGGAGGCGCAGGCCGTGCGGCGCATCATCGAGGAGCGCTTCGGCAAGGACTATGCCGCCGACAAACGCTGGGCAATCTGCGGCGACATGAACGATTACCGCCAGCGTGTGAAGGTGGCCGGCGATGCGATCGACGGCTATCGCTTCGAGGTCGTCGACGAAGCCCTGTCCTGCATCAACGTGCTGACGGCCGGCGGCTTCTGCGAAAACGTCGTCGAGCGGCGGCCGGAGATGAACCGCTGGAGTTTCTACCACACGCGCGGACCGGAAGAGCGGCATCTGTGCCAGCTCGACTACATCCTGCTGTCGAAGGGGCTCGCCGCCAGCAACGCGACGGCTGTTCCCGACATCATCCGCAACGGCCAGCCCTGGCGCACCATCTTTCCGCCGGGGCAGGAAGTGGAGCGGTTTCCGCGTGCCGGCTGGGACCGGCCGAAGGCGTCGGACCATTGCCCGGTGGCGATCACGCTGGACATGACCTGACGCATGAGTTTCGACCTGCCACGCAACGTCATCCTGCCGGTCGACGCCATCGACGTCCGGCTCGATCCCGGTCCGCACCCGTTCGCAAGGGACAATGCAGAGGCGATCGCCGAGAACTGGCAGCACGAAATCGCTGCCAATCCGGCGCTGTTCGACGGCATGGTGGTGCTGCTGTCGCAGCTTGCCTACCGCGACAACCGTCTCGCCGGCCGCTGCCATGCGGTCAACTATTCGACTTTCATGCTGTGGCGGAAGCGGCGCGAGAATTCGGGCGCCGAGCATGCCTATGCCCATGCCATGCTGGTGGCTGCCGACAATGCGCTGGTGGCGATCCGCATGGGTCCGCACACGGTCAACGCCGGCCGCGTCTATTTTGCCGCCGGCTCATTCGAGCCGGTCGATTTTCGCGATGGCCTGGTCGATGTCGATTTCAACATGATGCGTGAGGTGCGCGAGGAAACAGGGCTCGACCTGTCAGGTGCTGAACGCGGCAAGCGCTACCATGCCATGTCGAGCAACAGTGGCACGGTGATCTTCCGCCGCTACCACGCGGCGGCGCCCGCCGACGAGATCGCCCAGCGCATCTCAGCCTTCGTCGCCACCGAAACCGAGCCGGAGATCGACGGGCCAGTGATCATCCGCCATGCCGCCGACCTGCCGGTCGGCCTGTCACCGCACATGAAGCCGCTGATCGAGTGGCATTTCGCAAACGGGAGTTAAGGGCGCGTCTTGTTCTGTGCCGCGTTGCGATCGTTGCGGGCGGCGACGAGGAACAGGATGAAGCCGATGCCCAGCAAACCGCCCATCGCCATTCCCATGGTCTGGCCGACGACTGCCTGAAAATCGGCTGTGACGCGATCGGGATTGGCCATGCCGAAGCGGGCGAGATACCACCAGATGCCTGCAAGGAAGGCCTCGATGATGACCATCGCCAGGATCAGTCGCGCCTTCTTGCTCATTGGCTATTCCTCCACCCAAGCGTGAATTGCCCTAGCATCATGAACGGCGCGACGACAGTGGCGGGGCTGGGTGGAAATGTCGAAGATTGTGCAAAAACCCGTCGGAGCGCCGGCCGCGTTTCGGCCGGTTGCCCTATTCGTGCCTAAGTGCGTCGATCGGGTCGAGCCTGGCGCCGCGCAGCGCCGGGAAGAAGCCGAACACCATGCCGATCAGGGCGGAAAAGCCGACGGCGAGCAGGATCACCGCCGGGCTCGGCGCAAACGGGATGGTCAGCGTCACCGCGGCGAGGCCGGCCAGCGCCAGCCCGATCAGGATGCCGATGATGCCGCCGAGCAGCGACAGCACCGTGGCCTCGACCAGGAACTGGATCAGGATGTGCTTTTCATGCGCGCCGATGGCGAGCCTGATGCCGATCTCGCGGGTGCGTTCGGTGACCGACACCAGCATGATGTTCATGATGCCGATGCCGCCGACCAGCAGGCTGACGCCGGCGACGGCGCCCAGCATGCCGGTCATGGTGGTGGTGGCGCTGGCCATGGCGTCGGCGATCTGGGTCATGTCGCGGATGGCGAAATCGCTTTCACGATCGGGCGTGATGCGTCTGGCGTCGCGCAGAATGTCCTCGACGCGCGGCTGCAGCTCGCTGGTCGGCGTGCGGTCATCGGCGGCGATGTAGATGTTGTCGATGTCGCGGTTGCCGGCGATGCGGCGCTGGTAGGCGTGCAGCGGCATCAGCACGACATTGTCCTGATCCTGGCCGAAGCCGGTATAGCCCTTGGGCTCGAGCAGGCCGATGATCTTGCAGGAGGTGCGGTTGACGCGGATGATCTCGCCCTCGGGATCGCCAGCGCCGAAGAATTGTTGGCGCACCGTCTCGCCGATCAGGCACACGCCGGTGCCCGAGCGGGTTTCGGAATCGCTGAACGGGCGGCCCGACACCAGTTTCCAGTCGCGCGCATCGAGATAGGCGCTGTCGGTGCCGGTGACGCCCGAGGTCAGGCTCTCGGTGCCGAAGATGACCCGGACCTGCTTTTGCGAAGCCGGCGAAATGGCGCGGGCGCCAGTCAGATGCGCAACCAGCGCCGCCAGCTCCTTTTCGGCCAGCGGACGCACCACCTGGTCGAGCCCGCCCGGGCCACCGGGACCGGCCGGGCGACCGGAGCGGACGACCAGCAGATTGCTGCCGAGCTTGGAGATGTCGGCCTTGACCTTCTGCGTGGTGCCCGAGCCGATGGTGAGCATGGCAATGACGGCGGCAACGCCGATGACGATGCCGAGCAAGGTCAGGAACGAGCGCAGCACGTTGCGGCGGATCGAGCGCAGCGACAGGCGGACGGTTTCCCAGATCATGGTTGTGCGATCTCCAGCTTCCTGGAATCAGAGGCGACGTGGCCGTCGAGGAAGCGGATGGTGCGTTCGGCATAGTCGGCGACATCGGCCTCGTGGGTGACCATGGCGATGGTTAGGCCAAGCTCCTTGTTGAGCCGCGTCAGCAACTCCATGATCTCGTGCGTG
>NZ_RZQE01000445.1:0-4961 GCF_004022955.1 Mesorhizobium sp. M7A.F.Ca.US.002.01.1.1
GGCTATGACAGCGGGATCCTGAGCGACGAGCATACGCCGGCGTGGGACTACAAGCCGGAGTTCAAGGCGGTGAAGCGGGACCAGAAGACCGTCGATCCGGTGATCTGGGAACGGGATTCGATCGTCTGGTTCTCCCGTGAAATCACCAGTCGGCTCGGGCCGGAAAAATTGGCGGGCTATGTCTCCAAATTCGGCTACGGCAATGCCGATGTTTCCGGCAATCCCGGCAAGAATGATGGTTTGACCCAATCCTGGATAAACTCCTCGCTCAAGATCACGCCGGTCGAGCAGGTCGATTTCCTGCGCAAGCTGCTGGCCCGCAAGCTGCCTGTCTCGGCCAGGGCCTACGACATGACATCAGCCATCATCCCGACCTTCCAGGCCGGAGGCTGGACGGTGCAGGGCAAGACCGGAAGCACTAGGCTGCGCAACGATGCCGACAAGGTTCAGGATAAGCGCTCGCTTGGGTGGTTCGTCGGCTGGGCGAACAAGGATGGCCGCCAGATCGTCTTTGCGCGCCTTGTCGTCGACACCGATCGGACCGATATGCCCAAAGGCCTCAAGACCCGAGCCGCGTTCCTGAAGGACCTGCCGCTGCTCATCAAATGAAGTCTGACATTTGAGCCGGGCTTTACGGCGGCGGAATCTGTCCATAAAAGACAGCCGCTGGCGGACGCATCCGGCCTACTCTTTGCATGTCGTAACCCCAAAACCGCCCACACATTTTTGGGCGACATGCATTTCAACCACCCGCGCTCGTTTGCGGGACTGGATAGGAGATATACATGCTGAATTCCGTTTCCCTGACATTTCCCGATGGCTCCGTCCGCGAATACGACGCGGCGATGACCGGTGCGGGCCTCGCCGAATCGATCTCGAAGTCGCTGGCCAAGAAGGCGGTCGCCTATGCGATCGACGGCACCGTCCGCGATCTCAGCGATCCGCTTGGCAAATCCGGCAAGGTCGAGATCGTCACCCGCGACGACCCGCGCGCACTCGAACTGATCCGTCACGACGCCGCACATGTGTTGGCGGAAGCCGTGCAGGAATTGTGGCCGGGAACGCAGGTGACCATCGGGCCGGTGATCGAGAACGGGTTTTACTACGACTTCGCCCGCAACGAGCCGTTCACGCCTGACGATTTTCCCGTGATCGAGAAGAAGATGCGCGAGATCATTTCGCGCAACAAGCCGTTCACCAAGGAAGTCTGGTCGCGCGACAAGGCGAAGAAAGTGTTTGCCGACAAGGGCGAACGCTACAAGCTGGAGCTGATCGACGCCATTCCCGAGGATCAGGATCTCAAGATCTACGCGCAGGGCGACTGGTTCGATCTTTGCCGTGGCCCGCACATGGCCTCGACGGGGCAGATCGGCAACGCCTTCAAACTGATGAAGGTGGCCGGCGCCTATTGGCGCGGCGATTCGAACAATCCGATGCTGACCCGCATCTACGGCACGGCCTGGGCTGATCAGGCGCAGCTCGAAGCCTATCAGACGATGCTGGAGGAGGCCGAGAAGCGCGACCACAGGAAGATCGGCCGCGAGATGGACCTGTTCCATTTCCAGGAAGAGGGGCCTGGCGTCGTCTTTTGGCACGCCAAGGGCTGGAAGATGTTCCAGAACCTGGTCAACTACATGCGCCGCCGCCTCGACGAGCAGGGCTATCAGGAGGTCAACGCGCCGCAGGTTCTCGACAAGAGCCTGTGGGAGACGTCAGGCCATTGGGGATGGTATCGCGACGCCATGTTCAAGGTGACGGTGGCCGGCGACGATACCGATGACGACCGGGTTTTCGCTCTGAAGCCGATGAACTGCCCGGGCCATGTGCAGATTTTCAAGCATGGGTTGAAGTCTTATCGCGATCTGCCTGTCAAACTTGCGGAATTCGGCAACGTCCACCGTTACGAACCATCCGGCGCGCTGCACGGGCTGATGCGCGTGCGCGGTTTTACGCAAGACGATGCGCACATTTTCTGCACCGAGGAGCAATTGGCGGCGGAATGCCTGCGCATCAACGATCTGATCCTGTCGACCTATGCTGATTTCGGTTTCGACGAAATCAGCGTCAAGCTCTCGACGCGGCCGGACAAACGCGTCGGTACCGACGAGGCGTGGGATCACGCCGAGGCGATCATGGGCGGCGTGCTGGAGACGATCAGGACACGGTCCGGCAATCGCATCAAGACCTCGATCAATCCGGGTGAGGGCGCCTTCTACGGGCCGAAATTCGAATATGTGCTGAAGGATGCCATCGGCCGCGAATGGCAGTGCGGCACGACGCAGGTCGATTTCAACCTGCCGGAGCGGTTTGGCGCCTTCTATATCGGCTCGGATTCCGAGAAGAAGCAGCCTGTCATGGTTCACCGCGCCATCTGCGGCTCGATGGAGCGCTTCCTCGGCATCCTGATCGAGAACTATTCCGGCCATTTCCCGCTGTGGTTCGCGCCGCTGCAGGTGGTGGTGGCGACGATCACGTCGGATGCCGACGACTATGCGACCGAGGTGGTGGCAAAGCTGAAGACCGCTGGGCTGTTGGCGGAAGCGGATCTGCGCAACGAGAAGATCAACTACAAGGTCCGCGAGCACAGCCTGGCCAAGGTTCCGGTCATCCTCGTCTGCGGCAAGCGCGAAGCGGAAGAGCAGACGGTCAACATGCGCCGACTGGGCTCGCGCGACCAGGAATCGCTTGGCCTTGACCAGGCGATCGCGCAACTGACCGAGGAAGCCGTCACACCCGACCGCCGGCGCAAACGCGCGGCCTGATTGGCATAGTTTCGACCAAATGGCGGTGGAGCGATCCACCGCCATTTTCATATCCCTGTCACGCCGACCTTGTAACGAGCCCCTATGCTCAAGTTGAAATTGCGCGAACGACCCTTTCCCGAGCTTTCCTATGCCAATCCGCGCCAGCCGGCGCTGACGCGCTGGTTCATACATTCGGTCGAAGGCTTGTCGGGCCGCGACCGCTACACAGCCCTCTATGATTTCTGGCGCCGCCAGATCGTGCCGACCGGCGAACGCGTGTTCAGCCGCATGCTCGACCTGATCGACGTGCGGGTGCGGACCGCTGATCAGTGGCCGCCCGCGCAATTGCCGGACACGCCGCTGGTGATCGTCGCCAATCATCCGTTCGGCATCGGTGACGGTATCGCCGTGCTGTCGCTGGCCGAGCAGCTCGGCCGTCCGTTCCGGGTGATGATCCACAAGGATCTGCTCAGGATCCGCGAGATGGAGCCTTATTCGCTGCCGATCGACTTTTCGGAGACCAAGGATGCGCTGAAGAACAACATGGCCGTGCGCCATGAAGCGGTGCGACTGTTGAAAGAGGGCGTCACCATCGTGGTATTTCCGGCCGGCGGTGTCGCCACCGCGCCAAAGGGTTTTGGCCGGGCGCGCGATCTGCCGTGGAAGATGTTTCCGGCCCGCCTCGTCCAGGACGCCAGGGCGTCGGTCATCCCGATGCATTTTTCCGGGCAGAACGGCAGGCTGTTCCATCTTGTCAGCGGGCCGATGAACATGGCCGAGCGCGACGGCCGGGTGGCCAAGTTCGTCGGCAAGGCCTCGCTGACGCTGCGCACATCGCTGCTCATCCACGAATTCGCGCGGCTGTCGGGCAAGGCGATCGACGTGCGCGTCGGCGATGTGCTGAGCTGGAGCGAACTGGAGCCGTTGCGCGACCGCAAGGCCTTGCTCGACCGCCTCTATCGCGGCGTGTTCGACCTGGCGCCAGCTTTGCCACGCCGCCGGATCCCGTTCCTGCCGGCGCGGACCGAGCTGGCGGCTTGATCCTTAAAACGAAGGTTAATCCGCGCCTTCTTCAGGATCCATCGCCGCGGCCTCGGTGGCCAGAACCTCGATTTCCTGGTTCTGCCCGGCCACGACCGTAAAATCCTTCTGGTAGATGCGGTCGCGGTTCTTGGCGATGATGGTGTAGTCGCCCTCGGCCAGCACCATCGAGGCGAAAGCGCCGACGGTTTCCTTGATCGGATCGCCGGACTCGTTGAGCAGTGACCAGGACGTGTCGGCGATCGCCTCGCCACCGGTTTCGCGCACCAGCTTCATCGTGATCTCGGCGGCGTGATGCTCGACGGTGGCTTCGGTCAGCTTGCCGGCCTCGACGCGGATGTCGGAGCGAATGACTGCATTGACCGCGCCATAGGTCGAGACGACATGGTAGATGCCGGCGTTGAGCCGCACGACGCTGTTGGGCTCGACATCGGGAATGATCAGCGCGCGGTCGCCATTGGCCTCGGCAGTGCCCTCGTAGATCGAAAAGCGCAGCTTCTTCGGTGGAATGCGCACGCCGCCGGACAGCACGGCGTCGAGCTTGAGGCCGCCGGCATCGAGCACGAGGCTTTCGCGCTTGGCGTCCTTGCCGACAGTGATGCGTTTGGTGGCGCCGGCCCGGCCGTAGGAGGCGTGAACCAGATAGCTGCCGGGTTCGAGCTGGAAGACGGCGGTGCCGCCATGCGAGGAGGCGACCATCGGCAATTTGCCGTTGACGGCTTCCGGCTTGAAGACCCGCCAGACGATGCCGCGCGTGATGTCGGAACCCTTGTCGGTCAACTGGGCAGAGAGTGTGATGGCACCGCCGCCGCTCAGTGCCAGTGACGTCTCGCCTTTCGGCGTCGCGTAGCTCGAAATTCCCGGAAGCTTCAGGTCGCTGACTCCGTCGACATTCTGCGCCATGGCGAACGAAACCGGCGCCATGAACAGCAGGGCGCCGAGCCAGACCAGGAAAAGACGGATAGTCCCCTCAAACATGCCTTGCGTTGAAGCCCATGGCGGTGGCAATTTCAAGGCTTAAGAGTCCGACCGATACGACTCTTCCGTCCGGCGTATCCCGCGCCAATGCCCGAGCCGCCCGAATCCCCGATGGTGCGCTTCAGCTCAAAACAGAATGTCCAGGAGACTTGCGCCCATGGCGTCGCCGATCATCGACTTCCTGCTGACCCGAAACTC
>NZ_RZQE01000446.1:0-4953 GCF_004022955.1 Mesorhizobium sp. M7A.F.Ca.US.002.01.1.1
CGACAACATCACGGTCGATGTCGAGCTGATCGTGCCGATCGCCATGGAAGAGAAGCTGCGCTTCGCTATCCGTGAAGGCGGCCGCACCGTCGGTGCCGGCATCGTCGTCACCATCAAAGAGTAATTTGGACTTAAACCGATCTGTCGCGGGCGCGGGAGTTGCCCGCGCCGCGCCAGAACAAGGAAGTGACGCATGAACGGACAGAATATCCGCATCCGCCTTAAGGCGTTTGACCACCGCGTGCTCGACGCCTCGACGAAGGAAATCGTGTCGACGGCCAAGCGTACCGGTGCAAACGTCCGCGGCCCCATTCCGCTGCCGACGCGGATCGAAAAGTTCACGGTCAACCGGTCGCCTCACGTCGACAAGAAGAGCCGCGAGCAGTTCGAGATGCGCACGCACAAGCGTCTGCTCGACATCGTCGATCCGACCCCGCAGACGGTCGATGCTTTGATGAAGCTCGATCTGGCCGCCGGCGTCGACGTCGAGATCAAGCTCTAAGGGAATGAGAGCGCGGTAAGGGGCGGTGCCCCTGGCCCGGAACTCTAAAGGAATTGAACCGATGCGTTCAGGTGTGATTGCAAAGAAGGTGGGAATGACCCGCATCTATAACGATGCCGGGGAACATGTTCCCGTCACCGTTCTCCTGATGGAGAACTGCCAGGTCGTGGCCCAGCGCACGCAAGAGAAGAATGGCTACACCGCCGTTCAGCTCGGCGTTGGCCTTGCCAAGGTGAAGAACACGTCGAAGGCGATGCGCGGCCATTTCGCGACCGCTTCCGTCGAGCCGAAGGCGAAGGTCGCAGAGTTCCGCGTCTCCGCCGACAACATGATCGATGTCGGCGCCGAGATCACCGTCGAGCACTTCGTCGCCGGCCAGAAGGTCGATGTGACGGGCACGACGATCGGCAAGGGCTTTCAGGGCGTCATCAAGCGCCACCACATGGGCGGTGGCCGTGCAACGCACGGTAACTCGGTTTCGCACCGTACGCACGGTTCGACCGGCCAGCGCCAGGACCCGGGCAAAGTGTTCAAGGGCAAGCATATGGCTGGCCACATGGGCGACACCCGCGTCACCACGCAGAATGTCGAGATCGTATCGACCGACGCCGACCGCGGCCTGATCCTGATCCGCGGTGCGGTTCCCGGATCGAAGGGCGCCTGGATCCTGGTCCGCGATGCGGCCAAGGTGGCACTGCCGGCCAATGCGCCGAAGCCTGCCGCGATCCGCGCCGTTGCTGCCGAAAGTGGCGCCAAGAACGAGGCTCCGGCCACAGAGGGAGCGGAATAATGGATCTCAAGATCACAACGCTGGGCGGCAAGGACGCCGGCAAGGTGGAACTCTCCGACGAGATTTTCGGCCTTGATCCGCGCGAAGACATCCTGCAGCGCGTCGTGCGCTGGCAGCTTGCCAAGAAGCAGCAGGGCACGCACAAGACCAAGGGTCGCGCCGAGATCGCGCGCACCGGCGCCAAGATGTACAAGCAGAAGGGTACGGGCCGCGCCCGTCACCATTCGGCACGCGCTCCGCAGTTCCGCGGCGGCGGCAAGGCCCACGGCCCGGTCGTTCGCAGCCACGAGCACGAACTGCCGAAGAAGGTTCGCGCTCTCGGCCTCAAGCATGCTCTCTCGGCCAAGGCCAAGAGCGCGTCGATCATCATCATCGACGAGCTGAAGCTGACCGAGGCCAAGACGAAGGCGCTGATCGCGAATTTCGCGACGCTGGGCCTGACCAATGCTTTGCTGATCGGCGGCGCCGAGCTTGACAAGAACTTCAAGCTGGCGGCGACGAACATCCCCAACATCGACGTGCTGCCCATCCAGGGCATCAACGTCTACGACATTCTGCGCCGCGGCACGCTGGTCCTTTCGAAGGCCGCCGTCGAGGCTCTCGAGGAGCGTTTTAAATGACCGACCTTCGTCATTACGACGTGATCGTCTCGCCGGCGATCACCGAAAAGTCGACCATGGCCTCCGAGCAGAACAAGGTCGTCTTCAACGTCGCCAAGAAGGCGTCGAAGCCGGAAATCAAGGCCGCCGTCGAAGCGCTGTTCGGCGTCAAGGTGATGGCCGTGAACACGCTTGTCCGCAAGGGCAAGATCAAGCGCTTCCGTGGCACGGTTGGCCGCCAGAGCGACGTCAAGAAGGCGGTTGTGACGCTGGCCGATGGCCAGTCGATCGACGTCGCGACGGGTCTCTGAGCAAGGCCGCGAGGACAGAACAATGGCACTGAAAAAATTCAACCCGGTAACGCCCAGCACCCGTCAGCTGGTCATCGTCGACCGCTCGGGCCTCTACAAGGGCAAGCCCGTCAAGGGTCTGACCGAAGGCCTGACCAAGTCGGGCGGCCGCAACAATCACGGTCGCATCACCGCCCGCTTCATCGGCGGTGGTCACAAGCGTTCGTACCGCATCATCGACTTCAAGCGCCGCAAGTTCGACGTCGTCGGCACGGTCGAGCGCATTGAGTACGATCCGAACCGCACCGCCTTCATCGCGCTGATCAAGTATGACGATGGCGAGCTGTCCTACATCATCGCTCCGCAGCGTCTGGCTCCCGGCGACAAGATCGTGTCCGGTGAATCGGTCGACGTGAAGCCGGGCAATGCGATGCCGCTGGCTTCGATGCCGGTCGGCACCATCGTCCACAACATCGAGCTGAAGCCGGGCAAGGGCGCTCAGGTCGCCCGTTCGGCAGGTGGTTACGGTCAGCTGGTCGGTCGTGACCAGGGCATGGCGATCCTGCGCCTCAATTCGGGCGAGCAGCGTGTCGTTCACGGCTCCTGCATGGCCACTGTTGGCGCCGTGTCCAATCCGGACCACGGCAACATCAATGACGGCAAGGCCGGTCGCACGGTCTGGCGTGGCAAGCGCCCGCACAATCGCGGCGTGACCATGAACCCGGTCGACCATCCGCACGGCGGCGGCGAAGGCCGCACATCGGGTGGCCGCCATCCGGTTTCGCCCTGGGGCAAGCCGACCAAGGGCAAGAAGACGCGGTCCAACAAGGCGACCGACAAGTTCATCCTGCGCTCGCGCCATCAGCGCAAGAGCTAAGAAGAGGTAACGCCAAGTGACTCGTTCGATTTGGAAAGGCCCCTTCATTGACGGCTACCTTCTCAAGAAGGTGGACAAGGTTCGTGAAGGTGGTCGCAATGAGGTGATCAAGATGTGGAGCCGTCGCTCCACCATCCTGCCGCAGTTCGTCGGCTTCACCTTCGGTGTCTACAACGGCCAGAAGCATGTTCCCGTCTCGGTGAACGAGGACATGGTCGGTCACAAGTTCGGTGAATTCGCTCCGACCCGGACCTATTACGGTCACGGCGCGGATAAGAAGGCGAAGAGGAAATAATCATGGGCAAGGCCAAAGCTCCGCGCAGGCTTGCTGATAACGAAGCGCGCGCCGTATTGCGCACGATCCGTATCAGCCCGCAGAAGCTGAACCTGGTTGCCGCGCTGATCCGCGGCAAAAAGGTCGCGACAGCGCTTTCCGATCTCGAATTCTCGGCCAAGCGGATTTCCGGCACGGTCAAGAAGACGCTGGAATCGGCAATCGCCAACGCGGAAAACAACCACGACCTGGACGTCGATGCACTGATCGTGGCGGAAGCCTATGTCGGCAAGTCGATCGTCATGAAGCGGTTCCATGCCCGTGGCCGCGGTCGCGCCAGCCGTATCGAGAAGCCGTTCTCGCACCTCACGATCGTCGTTCGTGAAGTCGAAGAAAAAGGGGAGGCCGCATAATGGGCCAGAAAGTCAATCCGATCGGTCTTCGCCTCGGCATCAACCGCACCTGGGATTCGCGCTGGTTCGCGAACACCGGCGAGTACGGCAAGCTGCTGCATGAGGACATCAAGATCCGCAAGTATCTCGAGAAGGAGCTCAAGCAGGCTGCCATCTCGAAGGTCGTGATCGAGCGTCCGCACAAGAAGTGCCGCGTCACCATCCATGCCGCGCGCCCGGGTCTGATCATCGGCAAGAAGGGCGCCGACATCGAGAAGCTTCGCAAGAAGCTGATGGAGATGACGAAGTCCGAGACGCACCTCAACATCGTTGAAGTGCGCAAGCCGGAGATCGACGCGACCCTGGTCGCCCAGTCGATCGCCCAGCAGCTCGAGCGTCGTATCGCGTTCCGCCGCGCCATGAAGCGTGCCGTTCAGTCGGCGATGCGCCTCGGTGCCGAAGGCATCCGCATCAACTGCGCCGGCCGCCTCGGCGGCGCCGAGATCGCGCGCATGGAATGGTATCGCGAAGGCCGCGTGCCGCTGCATACGCTGCGTGCGGACGTCGACTACGGTACGGCCGAAGCGCACACGGCTTATGGCATCTGCGGCGTCAAGGTCTGGGTGTTCAAGGGCGAGATCCTTGAGCATGACCCGATGGCTTCGGAGCGTCGGGCCAGCGAAAGCGATGCAGCGCATGGCGGTGGTGGTGATCGCGAACGCGGTCGTCGTCGCGAAAACGCCTGAGACATTTAGGAATTTGGAGTTAGAACGATGCTGCAGCCAAAGCGCACAAAGTTCCGCAAGCAGTTCAAGGGCCGTATCCATGGTACCGCAAAGGGCGGCACCAACCTGGATTTCGGTGGTTTCGGGCTGAAGGCGCTTGAGCCGAACCGCGTCACCGCACGTGAGATCGAGGCGGCCCGCCGCGCGATCACCCGTGAAATGAAGCGCGCTGGTCGCGTCTGGATCCGTATTTTCCCGGACGTGCCGGTCACTTCGAAGCCGACCGAAGTCCGCATGGGTAAGGGCAAGGGCGCGGTCGATTACTGGGCGGCGCGCGTCAAGCCAGGCCGCATCATGTTCGAGATCGACGGCGTCAATGAAGAAACCGCCCGTGAGGCACTGCGTCTCGGCGCGGCCAAGCTCTCGGTCAAGACGCGCTTCGTGCAGCGCATCGCAGAATAAGGACGGGCTGATCATGAAAGCCGAAGACATCCGGACCAAGAC
>NZ_RZQE01000447.1:0-4951 GCF_004022955.1 Mesorhizobium sp. M7A.F.Ca.US.002.01.1.1
GTCATGCACGCCGCCGAGATCGTCGCCGGGAATACCGGCCGCGCGCGGCGTTTCGGAACCGCCGCAATAGAGCACGGCATCATGTTCGGCGAGCAGTTCGGCGACCGGCTTGTCGACCCCGACATTGACGCCGCAATGGAAGGTCACGCCCTCGCCCTGCATCTGCTCGATGCGCCGGTCGATATAGTGCTTCTCGATCTTGAAGTCGGGAATACCGTAGCGCATCAGCCCGCCGGGCCGGCTTTCGCGCTCGTAGACATGGACGTCGTGACCGGCGCGGCCAAGCTGCTGGGCAGCCGCCATGCCGGCCGGGCCGGAGCCGATGACGGCGACCCGCTTGCCGGTCTTCTTCTCCGGCGGATAGGGCCTGATATGGCCGGTTTCATAGGCCTTGTCGGCGATCGCCTGCTCGACCGTCTTGATGGCGACGGGAATGTCCTCGAGGTTCAGCGTGCAGGCTTCCTCGCAGGGCGCGGGGCAGATGCGGCCGGTGAACTCCGGGAAATTGTTGGTCGAATGCAGGTTGCGGATCGCGTTGTCCCAGTCGCCATTGTAGACGAGGTCGTTCCAGTCTGGAATCTGGTTGTGGATCGGGCAGCCGGTCGGCCCGTGACAGAACGGAATGCCGCAATCCATGCAGCGCGCGGCCTGTTTCTCGACCTCCTTGTCAGACATCGGCAGCGTGAACTCGCGGAAATGCCGGATGCGGTCTGAGGCCGGCTGGTACTTGTGCACCTGCCGGTCGATTTCGAGAAAGCCTGTTACCTTGCCCATAGTCCAGTTCCTGCTGTCCAGATGGTGCGGTTTTCGCCGCACCCGTTAACCCCTTGAGGCAGCCATGGCAACCTTGCGCCGGAGGTCAAACTGTCGATGAAGATGGGCCGGGAAGCCTGGGCTCCCCGGCCATTGCAAAGCCTATTCCGCCGCAACGCCCATGCGCATGCGTTCCATCTCGATCAGGGCGCGGCGGTATTCGACCGGCATGATCTTGCGGAACTTCGGCCGGAACGTCGCCCAGTCGTCGAGAATCTCGCGACCACGTACCGACCCGGTGTAGTGCACATGGTTCGAGATCAGCTGGTAGAGCCGCTCCTCGTCATGGCTGGTCATGTCGCCGGAGACATCGACGCGGCCCTTGTGGTCGAGGTCGCCGCCATGGTGCAGCAGCCTTTCCATCAGATCGTCTTCTTCCGGAACCGGCTCCAGCTCGACCATCGCCATGTTGCAGCGCTCGGCGAAATCGCCCGCCTCGTCGAGCACGTAGGCGACGCCGCCAGACATGCCGGCGGCGAAGTTGCGGCCGGTCTTGCCGATGACGACGACGATGCCGCCAGTCATGTACTCGCAGCCATGATCGCCGACGCCTTCGACGACGGCGGCGACGCCCGAATTGCGCACGGCGAAACGCTCGCCGGCGACGCCGGCGAAATAGGCCTCGCCCTCGGTTGCGCCATAGAGCACCGTGTTGCCGACGATGATGGATTCAGCCGCGACGATCTTGGCCTCTTCCGGCGGCCGAATGACGATACGTCCGCCCGACAGGCCCTTGCCGACATAGTCGTTGCCGGCGCCGACAAGCTCGAACGAGATGCCGCGCGCCAGGAAGGCGCCAAAGGACTGGCCGGCAGTGCCGGTCAGCTTCACCGATATCGTATCCTCGCGCAGGCCCTTGTGCTTGAAGCGCTTGGCCACTTCGCCCGACAGCATGGCGCCCGCGGAGCGGTCGACATTGCGGATATCGACCTCGATCTTGACCGGCAGCTTGCTCTCGAGCGCCGGCTTGGCCAGTTCGATCAGCTTGCGGTCGAGCACGTCGTCGATCGGGTGCTTCTGCCGCTCGGTCCAGTGCACCGCTTCATGCGGCGCATCCGGCTTGAAGAACATCTTCGAGAAATCGAGCCCGCGCGCCTTCCAGTGCACGATCAGGTCGCGCTTTTCCAGAAGATCGGTGTCGCCGATGATCTGGTCGAGATGGGTGTAGCCCATCTCGGCGAGCAGCTCCCTCACCTCTTCCGCGACGTAGAAGAAGAAGTTGATGACATGCTCGGGCGTGCCCTTGAAGCGCTTGCGCAGCACCGGATCCTGCGTCGCGACGCCGACCGGACAGGTGTTGAGATGGCATTTGCGCATCATGATGCAGCCGGCCGCGATCAGCGGTGCGGTCGAGAAGCCGAACTCGTCGGCGCCGAGCAGCGCCCCGATGATGACGTCGCGCCCTGTGCGCAAGCCACCATCGACCTGCAGCGCAACGCGCGACCGCAAGCCGTTCAGCACCAGCGTCTGGTGTGTCTCGGCAAGGCCCATTTCCCACGGGCTGCCGGCATGCTTGAGCGAGGTCAACGGCGAGGCACCGGTGCCGCCGTCATAGCCAGAGATGGTGATGTGGTCGGCGCGCGCCTTGGCGACGCCCGCCGCAACCGTGCCGACGCCGACTTCCGACACCAGCTTGACCGACACGTCGGCCGCCGGATTGACGTTCTTCAGGTCGTAGATCAGCTGTGCCAGATCCTCGATCGAATAGATGTCGTGATGCGGCGGCGGCGAGATCAGGCCGACGCCCGGCGTCGAATGCCGGACCTTGGCGATGGTGGCGTCGACCTTGTGGCCGGGCAGCTGACCGCCCTCGCCGGGCTTGGCACCCTGCGCCACCTTGATCTGCATCATGTCGGAGTTGACGAGGTATTCGGCCGTGACGCCGAAACGTCCCGAGGCGATCTGCTTGATCGCCGAGCGTTCCGGGTTCTTGCCGCCGCCCGGCAGCGGCAGATAGCGGTCGGCCTCTTCGCCGCCCTCGCCGGTGTTCGACTTGCCGCCGATCTGGTTCATCGCGCGCGCCAGCGTCGTGTGCGCTTCGCGCGAGATCGAGCCGAACGACATCGCCCCGGTCGAGAACCGCTTGACGATGTCGGCCGCCGGCATGACGTCGTCGAGCGCCACCTTCTTGCGGCCGGTTTCCCCGGCCAGCTTGAGCTTGAACAGGCCGCGAATGGTCTGGGCGCGGGCCGTCTCGCTGTCGATCTGGGCGGAATAGTCCTTGAAGGTTTCCCACGATCCCTGGCGCACGGCGTGCTGCAAGGTGGCGACAGCATCTGGCGACCAGATATGCGCCTCGCCGCGCATGCGGAACATGTATTCGCCGCCGACCTCGAGGCTGTTGCGCAGCACGGGGTCGTTGCCGAAACCGTCATTGTGGCGGCTGAGCGTCTCGGCCGCGATCTCGTCCAGGCCGACGCCTTCGATCAGCGTCGCGGTGCCGGTGAAGTATTGCTGCACGAAATCGGTCTTCAGGCCGATGGCGTCGAAAATCTGCGCGCCGCAATAGGACTGGTAGGTCGAGATGCCCATCTTGGACATCACCTTGAGGATGCCCTTGCCGATCGACTTGATGTAGCGCGAGACGACTTCGTAGGCGTCCACTTCCTTCGGCAGTTCGCCGCGCTTGTGCATGTCGAGCAGCGTGTCGAAGGCGAGGTAGGGATTGATCGCCTCGGCGCCATAGCCGGCGAGGCAGCAGAAATGATGCACTTCGCGCGGCTCGCCGGATTCGACGACGAGGCCGACCGAGGTGCGCAGCCCCTTGCGGATCAGGTGATGATGGACCGCCGCCGTCGCCAGCAGCGCCGGGATGGCGATGCGGTCGGGCCCGACCTGGCGGTCGGACAGGATGATGATGTTGTAGCCGCCGGCAACCGCCGCCTCCGCCCGCTCGCACAACCGATCGATGGCGCCCTGCATGCCCGCGGCGCCTTCGGCGGAGCCATAGGTGATGTCGATCGTCTTGGTGTCGAAACGGTCCTCGGTGTGGCCGATGGAGCGGATCTTTTCGAGATCGCCATTGGTCAGGATCGGCTGGCGAACTTCGAGCCGCTTGCGGCGCGAATTGCCGACAAGATCGAAGATGTTGGGCCGCGGCCCGATGAAGGACACCAGGCTCATCACCAGCTCCTCGCGGATCGGATCGATCGGCGGGTTGGTGACCTGGGCGAAGTTCTGCTTGAAATAGGTGTAGAGCAGCTTCGACTTGTCCGACATCGCCGAGATCGGCGTGTCGGTGCCCATCGAGCCCACCGCTTCCTGGCCTGTCGTCGCCATCGGCGACATCAACAGCTTGGTGTCCTCCTGGCTGTAGCCGAATGCCTGCTGGCGATCGAGCAGGCTGACATCCTTGCGCAACGCGCGCGGTTCGACCGGCTTCAGATCTTCGAGGATCAGCTGCGTGTTGGCGAGCCAGGTCTTGTAGGGATGCTTGGTCGCGATCTCCGACTTGAGCTCCTCGTCGGAGACGATGCGCCCCTTCTCCAGGTCGATCAGAAGCATGCGGCCGGGCTGCAGCCGCCACTTCTTGACGATCTTCTCCTCCGGCACCGGCAGCACGCCGGCTTCCGAGGCCATGATGACGCGGTCATCGTCGGTGACGATGTAGCGCGCCGGGCGCAAGCCATTGCGGTCGAGCGTGGCGCCGATCTGGCGGCCATCGGTGAAGACCACCGCCGCCGGTCCGTCCCACGGCTCCATCAGTGCCGCATGGTATTCGTAGAAGGCCTTGCGATCGGCATCCATGAGCTTGTTGCCGGCCCAGGCTTCCGGGATCAGCATCATCATGGCATGGCTGAGCCTGTACCCGCCCTGGAACAGGAACTCGAGCGCATTGTCGAAGCAGGCGGTGTCGGATTGGCCGTCATAGGAGATCGGCCACAGCTTCGAGATGTTGTTGCCGAACAGTTCGGAATCGACCGACGCCTGGCGCGCAGCCATCCAGTTGTTGTTGCCGCGCACGGTGTTGATCTCGCCATTGTGGGCGACCATGCGGTAGGGATGCGCCAGCTTCCATGACGGGAACGTGTTGGTCGAGAAGCGCTGGTGGACGAGGATCAGCGCGGTTTCGAAGCGCGGGTCCTTGAGGTCCTTGTAGTAGGCCCCGACCTGATAAGCCAGGAACATGCCCTTGTAG
>NZ_RZQE01000448.1:0-4915 GCF_004022955.1 Mesorhizobium sp. M7A.F.Ca.US.002.01.1.1
CTTGGAGACGGCGGCCTCCAGCATTTCGAGCGGTCGGATCAGCACCGAGGTGAAATAGACCGATACCGCCGTGGCGCCGGCGACGATCAGCGAGATCCAGCCGGCCAGAACCAGCCATTCTCGCCGCGGCGGCTTGAGGTGCGGCACCTCAATGATCGCCCATCGGCTGTCGGGCAGGTGCATCGATGCGATCTGGCCGGGTTCGTCCGGCTTCTCGTTGACGACCGCGGGAAAGTCGAGGCCACGCCGGTGCAGGATGTCGTTGAGCATCGCCGTTTCCGCACGAGCCACCTTGCCGCCCGCTGGATGGTCGGCGAATTGAACCCGCAGGACGTCGGGGATCGGCCCCGGCAAGAGCCGCACCACCATTTCCATCTGTTGGGCAATCCAGGGCACGGTCAGTTCCGGCGGCGGTCCGCCACCGCGCACGCTGATGACGGCGGCCGTCGCCAGGCCGACGACGCCGACGATCGAGGCGACCAACAGCAGGATGAGACGGCGGCGCAGCGAATTCACGCGTGGCTCTCCACGGTCTCGACACGCGCCGTGAGCTGGTAGCCGCCATTGCGCACGGTCTTGAACAGCGGCCCGTCGCCGGTGTCGGAAAATTTCCGGCGCAGCCGGCTCACCAGCACATCGACCGAGCGTTCGAGCGGATCGCGTTCGCGGCCCTGCGTCAGGTCGAGAAGCTGGTCGCGCGACAAAAGCCGGCCGGGACGGTCGAGAAACACCTGCAAAAGATCGAACTCGGCGCCGGTGAGGTCGACGGCCACGCCTCGCGCATCCGTCACCTTGCGGGTCTCCGGTTCCAGCCTGTAGCTGGCAAAGCGGTAGATGCGCGCGCGCGGCGGCGCGGGCGCCTCCTCGGGCGTCGAGCGCCTGAGCACCGCGCGGATGCGGGCAATGAGCTCACGCGGGTTGAACGGCTTGCCGAGATAGTCGTCGGCGCCGAGTTCCAGGCCGATGATGCGGTCGACATCTTCCTTCAGCGCGGTCAGCAGGATGATCGGGGTGTGCGGCTTGCGGTCGCGCAAACCGCGGCAGATATCGAGCCCCGAGCCGTCCGGCAGCATCACGTCGAGCACGATCAGGTCGAATTGGCCGGAGCCAAGCCGTTGCTCGCATTCGCGCCGGTCCGCCGCCGCCGTGACGCGAAAGCCCTGGCTGTCGAGGTAACGCTGGAGAAGCGTCCTGATCTCGCGGTCGTCGTCGACGACGAGGATATGGGGTTGTGACTGCATGACCGTGCCGTTGCCGATGAATATTGGGACCCGTGATTGCAGGGGCTTGCCGCGATTATAGGAGAGCCGCGCCCGAGCGGCGTGGAAAATTGCAACCGAACGTTTCCGGCGGGCCATGGGAAACATTCGGAAACAAATTGCCCTTTTGCGGAAACCTTCGGCAACACGCCGACGCGAAGCGGACAAAGACGCTTCCTATCCTCTGAACCGTCCGAAGCATGAGAGAAAGGAACATCTTTATGCCAAGCAGACTTCTTGCGCTCGGCCTGTTTTCCGTCGCCGCAATTCACCCCGCGCTGGCGGCGCAGCCCGACCCCGGCGCCGGACCCGGTGAGCCGTCCCCTGTCATGGCCATGCAGGATGGGGCAGGCCACGGCCGGAATGGACCCGGCCCGCATGGACCGATGCGACCTGGTTCGCAGGGTTTCGGCCCGCAAGGCTTTGGCCCCCGCCGCATGGGTCCGCCGCCGGAATTCATGCTGGCCGCCCGGCTCGCCGCGCTGGAGACCCGCGTCGGCATCCGCACCGAACAACTCGACGCCTGGCGCGACTACACCAGCGCGCTGCAGGCGGTGCTTTCGCAGCCTCGGCCTGACCGCGGGCGGCCCGTTGGTGCTGAAGCGAAGGACCCCGACGCAGCAGGCCCGGGCGGCAAGCCCGATCCCTTCGCATTCCAGGAAAAGCTGGCCGACGACGTTACCGCCCGCGCGGTTTCGGCCGGCAGACTGAAGGAGGCGATCGCTGAACTGCGCGCCAAGCTGACGCCCGAACAACTCGAACTCCTCGCTTCGGCGGAACGTGCCCATGGATCACCCCCCGGTCCCTGGGGCGGTCCGCCGAACGATGCAGCCGGCCCCAGAGGCCTGCCCAACGATGGCAGGCAGCTCCCGCCCCAGCCCGGGAACGACGAGCAACTCTGACCGACTGCACCGGCCGGCCCGGTACCCAACCCGTTCTCGGGTCGGCCGGTTCTCCGGGGATGGCGGGCGTATCTCCGCCATCCTCGTTTCGATCACGCCCAGTTCGAATCGCGCCAATTCGGAACCATGCCCAATTCGAACCCTGCAATGGAAGCACGACAATGTGGGAAGCCATGATCATGCTGCGGCTGCTCGCGTCCGCCAGCCCGAGGCTCTCGTTCGGTCCTGTCGGGCGAGGCATGCCGCTGGCCCCGTCGGTCGACACGCTGAAGGGCGCGATCCGCCTGAGTTTCGCCGCCTGGCGGTTGTCGCTCCCGCTGTCGCAGCCGCTCGACAACCATGGGCATCATGACCGCAAGATCGCGTGAATTCCGGCAAGGCGCTTGGCATGTCCTCGCTGATCGGCATAATGATGTTGGTGGGCATCGCGGCCGGCTACTCGACCTTCGAGCAGCTCCGGCCGCCGAGAAGGAGCGCGACATGAGCCGCTTCGAAGCATTGCTCGTCGCCGCCCGCAGACCGGCGCGGCCCACCATCAAGATATCGGCCGGCATGCCTCGACCAAGCGGTCGATTGCCCGCGCCCGCAACTCCAGCGAAAGATCATTCAGTCCATGTCTATCCAGCCTAGCCCGTCTTTGCAGCCGGCACGCCGTCTGGCGCCCTGGACCGCGATGTTCGCATCCGCCTTTCTGCTGGCGGCCTGCTCGCAGGAGAGCAGCGCCCCCGCAGGCATGGGCGCGCCCGGCAAACCGGAAGTCGGCGTCGTCACCCTGCATCCGCAATCGGTGGCGATCACCGCCGAACTGTCGGGACGCACGGCGGCCTCGCTGGTTGCCGAAGTGCGCCCACAGGTGAACGGCATTATCCAGCAGCGCCTGTTCAAGGAGGGCAGCGAGGTGGCGGCTGGACAGCCGCTCTACCTCATCGATCCGGCGAGCTACAAGGCGTCCTACGACAGCGCGGTCGCCGCACAGCAGAAGGCGGAAGCGGCGGTGCCTACGGCGCAGGCCAAGTTCGACCGTTATGCCGGCCTGTTGAAGCAGAACGTTGTTTCCAAACAGGATTATGACGATGCCGCCGCCACGCTGGCGCAGGCGCAAGCCGATGTCGCCTCGGCCAAGGCCAGTGCCGAGACGGCGCGCATCAGCCTCGACCGGACCTCCATCACGGCACCGATCGCCGGGCGCATCGACAAGTCCACGCTGACGCCGGGCGCGCTGGTGACCGCGAACCAGGACACGGTGCTGACCACCATCCGTGCCCTCGATCCGATCAATGTCGACGTCACGCAGTCGAGCACCAACCTGCTCAATCTGCGCCAGGCGATCTCGGAAGGGCGGCTGAAGTTCAGCGGGCCCAATGTCAGCGTGAAGCTGAAGCTCGAGAACGGCACCATCTACACGCAGACCGGCAAGCTGGAATTCGCCGGCGCCAATGTCGACCAGACCACCGGCACCTTTGCGCTCAGGGCCGAGTTCCCCAATCCCGACCGCCTGCTTCTGCCCGGCATGTATGTGCGGGCACTGGTCGAGGAGGGCGTTGCCCAGAACAGTTTCCTGGTGCCGCAGCGTGCCGTCAGCCGCAACACCAAGGGCGAGGCCACCGCCATGGTCATCAATGCGCAGGGCAAGGTCGAGACGCGCGTGCTCGCCGTGCGCAACAGCGTCGGCAACAACTGGCTGGTGGATTCGGGTGTCGGCGACGGCGACCGCGTCATCGTCGAGGGCATGCAACTGGTGCGCCCCGGCGGCGATGCGACGGGTGTCGAAGTGACGATCGACGAGACGACCGGCGAGGTCAAGGACCGCGGGCAGAGCACGTCCGCCGCACCGGCCGCGTCCAATGCGGCGAAACCGGCGCCTGCCGCCGCGACCGGGAACTGAGCGATGTCACTATTCTTCATCAACCGGCCGATCTTCGCCTGGGTGATCGCCATCGTGATCATGCTGGGCGGCCTCCTGGCGCTCACCTCGCTGCCGATCTCGCAATATCCGCAGATTGCGCCGACGACAGTCAACATCAGCGCCACCTATCCGGGCGCCGACGCGCAGACGGTCGAGAACTCGGTGACCAAGGTCATCGAGCAAGGCATGACCGGTATCGACAATCTCGACTACATGACGGCGACGTCGACCTCGACCGGTTCGGCCTCGATCACGCTGACCTTCACCACAGCGGCCGATCCCGATACCGCCCAGGTGCAGACGCAAAACAAGCTGCAGCTGGTGCAGTCGCAGCTGCCGCAGGTGGTGCAGAGCAACGGCATCACCGTCTCCAAATCCTCGACCGGCTTCCTGATGGTCATCGGCTTCGTCTCGACCGACGCCAAGATGAACTCGACCGATCTCGCCGACTATGTCGACGCCACCGTCAACGACACGCTGAAGCGCGTCGAAGGCGTCGGCTCGACGCAGCTGTTCGGCTCCGGCTATGCCATGCGCATCTGGCTCGATCCGGACCAGCTCGCCAAATACGCCTTGATGCCGAGCGACATTGCCTCGGCGATCGAGGCGCAGAACACGCAGGTTTCGGCCGGCCAGCTTGGCGGCCTGCCGGCGCGCAAGGGCCAGCAGCTCAATGCCACGGTGACGGCCAAGAGCCGGCTGCAGACCGCCGAACAGTTCCGCAACATCATCCTGAAGAGCCAGACCGATGGCTCTCTGGTCCGCCTCAACGATGTCGCCACCGTCGAGCTCGGCGCCGAAAGCTATACGACGCAGGCCAATTACAATGGCAAGCCGGCGGCCGGCGT
>NZ_RZQE01000449.1:0-4896 GCF_004022955.1 Mesorhizobium sp. M7A.F.Ca.US.002.01.1.1
CAGCAGCGCGGCCGCCTACGTGGCGTTCCTCTACGCCCTGCACCTGTTCTTCACCCGCCAGCAAGGCCCGCGCCTTGCGGCCGGCGCCGTCTTCCGCAGGCGCATGCGCAAGCACGTCCTGAAAGGGTGGATCTGGTCATGACCAAGTGCGCCGCACCAGCTTGCCGGAATGACGCTCCTGGCCGTCACGGGATCTTCTGTGTCGATCACTATTTCGAGCTGCCGAAGGTCTACACCGGCATGCTCACGCGCATGAAGATCGAGTGCGGCCGCTGCGAAGATGCTGACGCGAAAAAGCATCTGGAAGAGCAGCTTGCCGCCTACATCAGCGTCGTCGTCAGCAAGCTCCCCCAAACACCCGAGGCGCGCAGCTCCCAAGCCGCCCTCGACAGCGCCCGCCGCGCCACCAACGAGCCGGCGGCGGGCGCAAGCCAATATCAGGGGAGGCTCCTCTGATGGCAGACGGCACGAACATCGAGTGGACCGACGCCACCTGGAACCCGATCACCGGCTGCCAGGTCAAATCGCCGGGCTGCAAATTCTGCTACGCCATGAAGCTCGCCGGCACCCGGCTGAAGCATCACCCGAGCCGTGAAGGCCTGACGGTCGACACCAAGAACGGCCCGGTCTGGACTGGCGAGGTCCGCCTCAACGAAGCCTGGCTGACCCAGCCGCTGCATTGGACCAAGCCGCGCATGATCTTCGTCTGCGCGCATGCCGACCTGTTCTACGAGGCGGTTCCGGACGACTGGATTGACCGCGTTTTCGCCGTGATGACCCAGGCACCGCAGCACGTCTTCCAGGTGCTGACCAAACGGCCGGATCGCATGCTTGACTACCTCCAGCGCGTCGAGACCGAACCGCACCACGAAACCGTCAGGTGCTTCGCCAACGTGTTGCCGTGCCCGTTGCCACGGATCGAAGCAATGACATTGCCATCGCCGAACATCTGGCTTGGGACCTCGGTCGAGGATCAAGCCCACGCCGACGAGCGCCGCAACAGCATGCGCCAGCTCGCCGGCATGGGTTGGAAAACATGGGCCAGCTACGAGCCCGCCCTAGGCGCCATACACTGGGGCGGTTGGCAATTTCTCGACTGGGTCGTATCCGGTGGCGAGAGCGACAACGACGGCGACAGCGCTCGGCCGTCATGCTCAAATTGGCACCGGGTCACTCGTGATTTCTGCGCGATAAACGGGATCCCCTACCTGTTCAAGCAGTGGGGCGCGTTCCGACCCTGCACCTCCGCCGAACTGAACCAGGCCTGCGGGGCGACACTGGTCGGCAACGTCTACACCGGCGAATACATGCTCCGCGTCGGCAAGAAGCGCGCCGGTCGCATGCTCGACGGGCGAACCCATGACGGCTTCCCGGCGGTGTCGGTATGAAAGATTGGCTGACCGCCCGCGAGATCGCAGCCGAGGCGTTGCCGGACATGCCGCGCACCGAGAGCGCCGTCATCCGCATGGCCCAGCGCGAAGGCTGGGCGGACCGGCTCACCCAGGCGCGCCCGCGCGCCGGCCGGGGTGGTGCCACCGAGTATCATGTCTCGCTATTCCCGACGCTCGCCCAGGTCGCCTACCAGCAGCGCCACATTGTCATCGAACTGCCGGTCAAGCCGGCCAAAGCCTCGCCCGATACCAGCCTGACGGCACGCGCCCAGCTGGAGCGCGATGCGCGGCTGGCGATCGTTGCCGCTTTCGAGAAATTCAGTCGCGGCATGCAGCTCGGCTATGCCACCCGCGTCCAGGTCTTCACCGACAAATACAACGCCGGCTCGCTCAACATCGAGCCTTGGGCCAAGGAGATCATCCCGAGCCTGTCCAAGCGGTCGCTGGCCCGCTGGCAGTCGCAGAAGCGTGACGGCAAGGTGAATTCCCTGGCGCATGATCCCGCCCAGGCGCGCAAGGGCACCGGCGTCCTCGACACGGCCAATGGCGGCGCCGTCAGTGCCTTTATGTTGGCCCTGATCACCCATCAGCCGCACCTCTCGGGCCACCACGTCCGCACCCTCTGCCGCTCGGAGTTCGGCGACAGATTGAAGGTGGCTTCAAAGGGCGTTGAAACGGCCATTCCGATGCCGCCGGTTCGCACCTTCCAGCATGCTCTGAAGGGCCTGAAGGAAGGCCACAAGGTCGAGCTGCTTAAGCTCACCAACCCCGATCGATACCGCTCGCACATGGCGCCGGCCGGCGTTGGCATGCTTCGCCACATCACCGACCCCAACCAGCTCTGGCAGATTGATGCCTCGCCGGTCGATGCGCTCTGCACCGATGGCAGGCATGCCGTTTACGCCTGCATCGACATCGCCACGCGGCGCACCGTCTGGCTGTTGTCGCGCACGCCGCGCGCCTCGGCCGTAGCACTGCTGATCCGCAAGGCCATTCTGGAATGGGGCGTTCCCGATGTCGTCAAGACCGACAACGGCTCCGACTTCGTTGCCAGGGACACGCAACGCCTGTTCGCTTCGCTTGGCATCGAGCCCGAGACCTCTGATGCCTACTCACCCGAGCAGAAGGGCCACGTCGAGCGCGTCATCAAGACCTTCCAGCATGACATGGCAACGCTGCTGCCGGGCTTTGTCGGGCACTCCGTCACAGATCGGAAAGCGATCGAAAGCCGAAAGAGTTTTGCCCAGCGCCTGGGCGAGAATGAAGCCTCGGTTTTCGGGGTCTCGCTGACCGGCCCACAGCTTCAAAAGCATGTCGATGACTGGGCGAACCTGGTTTATCAGCACAAGCCCCACGCGGGCATGCAGAACGTCACGCCCTTTGCCGCCGCGCTCGCGTCAGCCAAGCCGGTCCGTCGGGTGGACGAACGCGCCCTCGACCTGCTGCTGATGCCGATAGCCGGCGGCAACGACGGCCAGCGCATCGTCACCAAGCTCGGCATCCGCATCGACGGCTACCACTACATGACGCCGACGATCTTGCCGGGGACATCCGTTTTCGTGCGGCAAGACCCGACCGACGCCGGCTGCGCTTATGCCTTCGCCCAGGACGGCGCCGAGTTCCTCGGTGACGCCATCTGCCCCGAGCTGTCGGGCATCCTGCTTGGAATTGTAACTCGTCCAGCGAACGCGAGCCACATCATCAAGGTCCAAATAGCATTCGATGGCCGCACCACGGCCATTGATATCTGCCTCGTGTTCCCCGCCTGGTCCGATTGCCTTGAAGCGGCGAAAGGCCGGCAGATCGGGCAGCTTTAGAATGCGCATGTTTGGCAAAACCTTCAGCCCTCTGCACCGTTCGTAGTTTGCAACACCCTCCGCGTCGTTATCAAAGAGGACCAACACCTGGTTCTGTACCGATATGCTGATGAGGCCTTGCACGAAGCGGTACACATTCCCGGTCCCGGAAAAAGGATAGCCTTCCTCCATGTCGACGAAGTCGAAGAAATCCGCGACATTCGGGCGCAAAATCTTCCAGGCATGCCGAAGAATGGCCGCGTCCGAACTACCCTCCGTGACAATTAAGAAGCGGCGTTCAGGATCAAGCGGGCGGACGAAGGTCTCGCGGCCGGCATAGCCACCTTGCTCAATATCATTGAAAGCCCACTGCACCGGCAGCTCGGACGCGCGATCATTTCGCGCCAGCAAATGTAGAACGGTATAGGCGCTTAGATTTTCCATTGCCTCTGAAACCGCTCTGTGTTCCAGGGGGTCGGCTTCGAGGAGCGACTTTAGTCCGAGACGCGGCGAAAGCTCGCGTCGGAAAAACTTTCCGAAGTCCTCGCCTCCGTCACCATAGTCGGCTGAAATCGTGTTCACATCGACATTGCCGAGCGCATCGCGAAGATGTTCAAAGGTGAAGCGGGTACTATCGAACACATTGAAGCTTGCAAGGTAGGAAAACTCCTGTTCGCATTGCGCGTATGTGTGTCCAAGCAAATTAAGACGCTGGATCACCTGGGCCAGAGATTTCGATAGCCCCTCCTTCAATTCGACGATAGGCGCATACCTCGTCTCGCCATCGGTGGCATGTTCCTCTTCCTCGCCAACATAATAATAGGGGACATTCGAAACATCGCTCTCGCCTTGGAAGAGCGCGGAATGATCGTAAAAACCGAAGTTCTTTCCCCACTCGATTTCGAGGCGGCCCACAGCCAAATATATCATCGAGCCCATGCTTCAATCCTACGGAAATCCAAACGCTACCGGACATGTTCGGTGCCGGAGCACCGCCATCTTAGCGATCCAGCCTGCGAAGCGGTACTACGTGTTTAACCCGACCCACTCAGATACCGCAGTGTCTTGAGCCAGTCGTTGCTCGACGACACCAAGGTAGCTGGCCTTGCCCGGATTGTAAGCCCACCCCGGATCGATGCCGTCGGGAACGGTGGTGACCTCGCCGGTGCGCTTGTTGATATACTTGCGCATCGTGCCGTCCATCGGCTCGAACTTCAGCTTCTCGCCTTCGCGCTGCAGCCGGTCGATATCGCGCTGGCCGAGGCTCTGCAGGGTGCAGTGGCAGTTCCACCCGTTGGGGCAGGCATGCGTGTTCCACCAGGGATGGTCGACCGGCAGCACCGTGTTGTGCCAGAGCGCATGCAGCGGACGCGGATGCTCCTGGCCTTCCAGATGCACGTAACGCACGAACGGCCGCGCGGCCTTGTTGCGCTCGAAGCTCGACCAGTGGCCGGCCGCATGCCTATCAGGGCGAACTGGAGGGTAAGACACGTTATATGCGCGACTTCCTTGACCAACGCTCACGGCAATCTTCTTATGACTATTCCAAAATCGAAGCCGTATTAGACGCGATCACGGACAGCGCCATAGCTATGCGCGAGCCAAAGGTGGCGAAGGCATGGGAGCACGATTAAGCGGGCGCCCTGCCAATTGACGTTTGGCTCGGCGGCGGCTGCGGCCACTTGAATGGGCGTTTCGCGCTGTAGACC
>NZ_RZQE01000044.1:0-6727 GCF_004022955.1 Mesorhizobium sp. M7A.F.Ca.US.002.01.1.1
TCACCAGCGTCGGCGGCTTCCTCGAAGTTGGGTCCATGGCGACGGCGGCGCAGGCAGGCGCGATGTTTGGCTTCCAGTTGATCTGGGCGGTGGTGCTTGGCACCGTCTGCATCATCTTCCTTGTCGAAATGTCCGGCCGGTTCGCGGCCGTGAGCCATCACACGATCTCCGACGGCATCCGCGAAAGGTTCGGTTTCAACGTCTTTCTATGGCCGTTGCTTGCCGCCTTGCTGGTCAATTTCCTGGTGCTGTCCGCAGAGATCGGCGGCGTTGCCATCGCGCTCGAACTTGCCACGGGCATAGGCTTCCAGTGGTGGGCACTGCCGGTGGCTTTGCTGGCGTGGCTGCTGCTCTGGAAAGGCACGTTCGGCGTCATCGAGAAGGGCGTGTCGTTTCTCGGTCTGGTGACGCTGTGTTTCGTCGTCGGAGCGGTGATGCTGAGACCTGATTGGACGGCAGTCGCAAGGGGCGCCGTGCCTTCGCTGCCGGTCCACGATGCCGCCAATTACTGGTTCATGGCGGTCAGCATTCTGGGCGCCTCGATATCGCCCTACCTGTTCATGTTCTATTCCTCGGGGGCCATCGAGGACCGGTGGGACAAAAGCTATCTCGGCGCCAATCGGGCCATAGCGGGGTTGGGCATGACCTTCGGGGGCACCATCTCGATCGGCGTGTTGATCGTGGCCGCTCTCGTGCTCGCCACGCATGGCGTCACCCAGGTGGACGACTATCACCAACTGCCGTTGATGCTGATCCCCATATTCGGCTTCTGGGGCTTCGTGCTGTTTGTTGCTTCTCTCGCCATCGCCTGCTTCGGCGCCGCACTCGAGGTCGGGTTGCAACAGGCCTATCTTGTGGCCCAAGGGTTCGGCTGGAATTGGGGCGAGGATCGCAAGCCGCGCGACGATCCGGGTTTCAGCGCCACCTACACGATATCATTGCTGTTGGCGGCTATTCCCATCGCGCTTGGTCTTGACCCGCTGAGGCTCACCATCTTTTCCATGGCGCTGACGGCTGCCAGCCTTCCGCTGACCGTCGTTCCGTTCCTGTTTCTGCTGAACGACAAACGTTATGTCGGCGAGCATCGCAACGGCATTTTGTCAAATGCCGCCGTCATCTTCATCATCGCGCTTGGCTTCGTACTGGCGGTGGTGACCATCCCGCTGCAGATATTCGGAGGCACATGATGAAGTTGCTGCGTGATCTCCTGGACAAGCAGGTGGTCGACCGCGAGCAGGTCAAGGTCGGTAAGGTCGACGGTTTGGTGGCGCAGTTGCGGCCTGGCAAGCCGCCTCGGATCATTGCCATCGAGCTCGGCTCCATCACCCTGGCGCGTCGCCTCGGCGCACGGCCCGGGCGCTGGATGGCGCGGCTCGCGGTCAAGCTGGGTGGCAAGCAGCATGGCGAACCTCATCGGATCGCCTGGCGCAAGGTGAAAGATATCGGCATCGATATCGAGTTCGACATCGATGTGCGAGAAACGTCGATCTTCGCCTGGCAGGACTGGTTGCGCGACCATATCATCGGGCGCATTCCGGGAGCTTGATGATGATCACGGTCAATCTCGAGCATCTGGCGGGGCGGCGCGTACTCTCGCAGCGCGGCAAGAATGTCGGTTATATCGAGGAGATCCGCGCCGAACGGGATGGTGACGATTTCGTCGTCACCGAATTCCACGTCGGGGTCTACGCTGCTTTCGAGCGTCTTTCGGCTTCGGCCATAGGCGTGGCGGTGCTGGATCTTTTCCGATTGCGCCGCCGCGACGGTCTATACCGCATTCCTTGGGACAAGCTCGACATCTCCGATCCCGCGCGACCGCGGCTGCTGTGCCCAATGACCGAACTCTCAGGCATGAAGGACGCGCCGGACCTCCAGGAATAGGTCGTGGGTGCTGCATCGTCGGGATTAGTCTCATCGCAGCATGCTTGCCGCCAGGAAGACCACGGCTGCTGTCAAAACGACAGCTGCAATCACCAACACCGGCCAGTTGCCGCTAGGCCGCAGTTCCGGCTCGCCTTCGACCGGACGCATGGCATTGGCAAAGCTGGCATCGTTTTCGAATTTTGGACGAGTGCGCGGCGGACTTGTCTTAGCGACCGGATTTTGTGTGTCCGCGGCCTCTGCGTCTGTCTCAAGCGGGGCAATGGCGGGATCGAACCCCGGCGTCTTGTCGTGCGTTGCTCCTGCCTGAACTTCGCCTCTGGCCGCGGCAGGCGTGAGACCTGAAACCTTAGCCATAATCTCTCCCCTTCGAACCAATCTCGGCAGTATCGCACTTGCAGGCGCCAGCGGAACCAAGCTTGCATGCACTGAGGCGACCCGCCACGGTCAGACTTGCTCGCTCAGCAGAATCCTGGCGTCCTTGGCCGCAACGATGAACGCCTGTCGTGCCGCCCTTGTCGGCTTTTCGCCTCGCATGACGGCAAGGCACGCTCTGATCGCGGCAAGACGCCTCTCGGATGTCGGCTTTGGCCAGTCCCGCAGCAGCACTTCGGCTGCGTCCGACACCGAAACCACAACCCTGTCGCGGTCTATCCGGCCAGGTTGAATGACAATCGGCTTTCTGAAATGTCCAGTACGCACATGCCTCTCCAGCGGGATGCACTCTATTCGACACGCCGCTGCAAGAGTGCGCGTCGCGACGCGCTTTAACTCCGCAACCGTCGGTTTGTTCCAGAGCACCTGGCGTTTGAAACAACTAGCCGATGGCCATCCGTGCGCGCCCGTCCCAAGACTTACAACAGGTCCTTGCGAAGGAAGATTCGTACATGCCCTGGAATTCCGAATTCGACTTTGCCGAATTCCTCGAACCCATGCTGCATGTAGAATAGCGGCGCCTGGAAACTGCTTGTCTCGACCACGGCTTTTTTGCAGCCACGCTGGTTCATGGTGCCGGCGTTCCTGTCGCCTGTCACTTCTCCACATTTTACGTCGATGTGGCAGATCTCACGCGAGATAATCCGGCAGCCTCATGCGTGGATCGTGGTGCTGCCGGGCCTGCAGGCATGTCGTCTGGGTATCGGAACAAAGCGCATCTTGGCCTGTTAGGGCGACGCATCCCAGGCAAGGACAAAGCCGATGAAAACACGACAATTTTTCGCATCGCTCGCCGCTGCTTCCATTCTTCTCGCCGTGCCTGCTTTTGCTGCCGACAGCGCCCAGGCCTTCGTCGACAAGGCTGCCATCGGCGGCAAGTTCGAAGTCGACTCGAGCCAGATTGCCTTGGGCAAGGTTCAGGACCAGAGCATCAAGGACTTCGCCCAGATGATGATCCGCGATCACGGCGCGGCCAATGCCAAGCTGGCAACGGTGGCCGGCGAACAAAAATTGAAAGTGCCGTCGGCGCTTGATGCCCAGCACCAGGGCGATCTCGACAAGCTCAAGAATGCGCAGGCACCGATCGATCCAGCCTATGTCGACATGCAGCGCAAGGCGCATGCCGACGCCGTCAAGCTGTTTGAAACCTATGCCAGCGGCGGCGACAACGCCGGGCTCAAGACATTCGCCCAGCAAACGGTCGATACGCTGAAGACGCACCAGCAGATGATCGAAAAGATCGCAGCCGGGCAGGACGCCATCACGGGAGCGACAACACCGGCGGTGAAGACCGACAATACCCCCAATGCCGCCGCTCTCGTTCCCGGCGCAAACAGCTTCACCGAAGCCCAGGCCAAGAGCCGCATCGAGGGTGCAGGCTATACCAACGTGTCGAAGCTTACCAAGGACGACCAGGGCATCTGGCGGGGCCATGCCACCAAGGCAGGCGAAAGCCTCGCCGTCGGCCTGGACTATCAGGGCAACGTCGTTGCCGCCAGCAAGTGAGCACGGATCAGGAGAAATCAATGAAAACGGTAACTGGACTGTTCGACAATTATGACGACGCGGCCGACGCGGTCCGCGAACTGGAAGCCACGGGCGTCCCGCATGCGAACATCAGCATCGTCGCCAACAACTCGGATGACTGGTACGAGGGCGACCGTTCGGAGGCTGCCGAGGATGCCGGGGCTGGCGCGGGGATTGGAGCCGTGATCGGCGGTGCCGGCGGATTGCTGACAGGGCTGGGGGTCATGGCCATCCCGGGCGTCGGACCTGTGGTCGCGGCGGGTTGGCTCGCCGCCACCGCGACAGGTGTCGTTGCCGGGGCGGTGGCAGGCGGTGCGGTCGGAGGCATTGTCGGCGCTCTGACGGAGTCCGGCGTGCCCGAGAACGATGCCCACGTGTATGCGGAGGGCGTACGCCGCGGCGGCACGTTGGTCACGGCCAGGGTGGACGATGAACTCATTGCAAATGCCGAGGAAATTCTGGGGCAATCCAGATCGGTCGATCTTGCCGAACGCCGCAGGGCTTACGAGGCTGGCGGCTGGACCGGCTTCGATGCCAATGCCGGCGAATATATCCCTGACGAGACCGATCGCGACAGCGCTCGGACGATCAATCGGCCTTGAACGAGGAGGTGTGGTCGCACGTACCGAACGACGAGGTTTCACGAAGTGCTACGGAGCGTGTGGGACAGATGTTCGAGTTGCCCGGCTTCAAGATCTCCGGGAGCAAGGGCATGAAGCTTCCCGGCTGTCCGGCGCGTTAAGTGATCTCAGTTGAATCCCCGACCGTTCAAGCGAACTGGCTGGCTGTCGGGTTGGCGTGCTGCACGAAAAGTACTCAGCGATCAAGGTGCGGTGTTGGTATGGTGGTGCGCTGGCGGGCTCTGGTCACGCTGAGCCGCACGTCTGCCGCCTGGCTCATATCGGGCGTGCGCCTGTTCGATCTCACAACTCGATTCTAGTGACTGTGGCTCCCCTTATGTTCGCCTATTAACTGTTCGGCCAAGTTGGGCGTTGACGCTTCCTCTCTATAAGAGTTAATAATCTCCTAATATAAGAAGCATCTAAAGTTCGTGGTCGAAAGCCACGAGTTTGACGATGTAGGTTGGGTAGGGAACGTAGCGTGACGACCAGTCGTCGCGTCCAGCAGCATCGGGTCAATATCCGTCCGTGAATGGCCAGCTTGAGGCGGCTGTTCCAAGCGCGGCGGTGTGCCTGGATGAGGGCGAAAATTCATGCCTGCCTGGATTCGCGCGGTTTTTCTTCGGCTGGAAGCAGCCGGTCGTTCAGTACTGTCGATAAAACAGATGAGGCGTCTGTTCTTAAAAGGGGGGTTGAAAAATGGCTACTCAGGTCACCGGTGCCGGCGGCACCACGACGTCTTTCTCCAACACGCCGCAGGCGAAGGATGACCTTTTTCTCCTCTCAGAAAATGATACCGGTGTCCTGATCCTGAATGTTTTGGCGAATGATCTGGGTGGCGCAGCCAAACAGCTCTACTCCATCGATAACGCAGACAGTGTGCAGACCGCAACGAAGATACTTGCTCCGGCGGATCTGCTCACACGCGACGCAACATACTCCGGCGGTGTCGGAGGAGGGACCGACACGAGTTACCTGGGTGCCCATATCTGGATAGGCACTGATGGTACGATCCACTACGACACGGCGAATCTCGAGAGTATGATTCAAGCGCTTGGGGCGGGAGAGGTTCTCACCGATAAAGTGACCTACGCCATTCAGCTCGGCAATGGCACGCTGAGCTGGGCCACGGCCACCATTCAGTTTACTGGCACCAACGACAAACCCGATATCCATCTCGTGACGACCGACAGCGCGACCGCCTCGTTGATCGAGACCAACGCACCCTTGACGGTGAACGGCACCCTGACGGTGAACGATGTCGATATCTCCGACACGGTGACCGCGATGGTAACTTCGGTGTCCCTCGGCGGCACCATGGGCGGGCTGAACAGTGCCGCCGTGCTCGGCATGCTGACAGTCTCGCCGATCTCGCTGACGGCCAACCCGGGCGAAACCAATAATCTGGGCTGGACCTTCAATTCGGCGCCACAAGCCTTCGACTTCCTGGCTGTCGGCGAGACGCTGACGCTCACCTATACGATCACGGCCAACGACGGCCACACCGGCGGCACCGACACACAGACGCTGACCATCACCATCCACGGCACCGACGATGCGCCGGTTGCGGTCGCCGACACCGGGTCCGCGAACGAGGCCGGCATCACGCCGGCCACGGCGGCGACCGGCAACGTTCTGGCCAACGACACCGACGTCGACAACACCCATGCCCAGTTGAGCGTGAGCGCGGTGACGGGCGGCACGGTCGGGTCTGCGCTGGCCGGCAGCTACGGTTCGGTGACGATCAACGGCGACGGCAGCTACAACTACGTCATCGACGATGCGAACCCGACGGTTGACGCGCTCAATGTCGGCGGCAGTCTGACCGACAGCTTCACCTACACGGTGAGCGACGGCCAGGGCGGGACCTCCTCGACGACGCTGACCATCACCATCCACGGCACCGACGATGCGCCGGTTGCGGTCGCCGACACCGGGTCCGCGAACGAGGCCGGCATCACGCCGGCCACGGCGGCGACCGGCAACGTTCTGGCCAACGACACCGACGTCGACAACACCCATGCCCAGTTGAGCGTGAGCGCGGTGACGGGCGGCACGGTCGGGTCTGCGCTGGCCGGCAGCTACGGTTCGGTGACGATCAACGGCGACGGCAGCTACAACTACGTCATCGACGATGCGAACCCGACGGTTGACGCGCTCAATGTCGGCGGCAGTCTGACCGACAGCTTCACCTACACGGTGAGCGACGGCCAGGGCGGGACCTCCTCGACGACGCTGACCATCACCATCCACGGCACCGACGA
>NZ_RZQE01000044.1:6827-23941 GCF_004022955.1 Mesorhizobium sp. M7A.F.Ca.US.002.01.1.1
CGAACCCGACGGTTGACGCGCTCAATGTCGGCGGCAGTCTGACCGACAGCTTCACCTACACGGTGAGCGACGGCCAGGGCGGGACCTCCTCGACGACGCTGACCATCACCATCCACGGCACCGACGACGCTCCGATCGCTGCCAACGACACTAGCGCCAGTCCCGGTGCGATTGCCGCAACCGAGAAGAGCGGCACGCTAAACGGATCCGGCGGCAACAATGGTTCCGGCAACGTGCTGACCAACGACAGCGATGTCGACAGCGCCAGCCTGACGGTGAGCTCGATCCGTACCGGCGGCGCCGAAGGCGGCGGTACGGCCGGTTCGCTGGGTGTCGGCCTGGTCGGCGCGCACGGCACACTCACAATCGCCGCCAACGGCAGCTACACCTACGTGGTCAACGAGAACGACTCGACGGTCCAGGCCCTCAATACCGGCGGCTCCACCACCGATACGTTCAACTACACGGTCAGCGACGGCAGCCTGACGGACATGGCAGTACTCACCGTCACCATCAACGGTGCAAATGATGCGCCGGTAATAGATCTCAACGGCGGGTTGGCCGGAACATCAACAAGCCTCAGCTATACCACGGGATCGGCCGCGACCGCTATCGCTCCATCTGGAACTGTCGCGGATGTTGACTCCGCTGATTTCAACGGAGGCTCGCTGACCGTCGCATTCACGGCAAACGGCACCTCAGCCGACCAGTTGACGATCCAGAACCAAGGCACGGGCCTCGGCCAGATCGGCTTCAGCGGCAGCAACGTCACCTATAGTGGAACGACCATTGGAACGTTCACCGGCGGAACGAACGGGACAAACCTCGTCGTCACCTTCAACGCCAACGCCACGCAAGCCGCAGCGCAAGCGCTGGAGGATCACATTCGCTACTCGAACGCGACCAGTGCTACCACGACAAAGACTGTGACCTTTACGCTGGTGGACGGGGACGGAGGTACCGACACAGGCACAGCCACGGCGACGATCAATGTGACGGGCGGCGATACTACGGCTCCCAACATCGCACTGATAACGGGCGTTCAGGGAAATGCCGGGGCACCGAGCACGCTCGTCGTCCAGTTCAGCGAAACCGGAATGAACCACACATTCTTCGATTCAACGAAACTAGCTTTGTCGAATAATGTGACCCTAGTGTCGACCACGGGCACGTGGGGCACCGCAACCGACGGCGGTGGCAATACGGTAGATACGTATACTCTGCTGGTGAACAAGCCCAACAACGGCACGACATACACGGCAACTTTTTCTGCTGGAGCCTTCAAGGACGGCGCCGGCAATCTAAGCACCGCCGGGTCTCAAATCGGCCTCAAACCCGCAGGCACTTCCGGCGAGCCCATCAACCTCGCTCTCACCGATCCCTCGCATGAAGGTGCGCTCATCACCGTCACGGTGAAGGACGTACCTTCGGGCTGGACCATCGACGGCGCGACGCATAACGCCGATGGAAGCTGGACGACACAGACCAGCGACCTGCGCGGGCTGACTGTCACCACATCGGCCAGTTTCACCGGGGCAGCCGTGCTCGACGTCCAGATGACCTGGATCAACGCCGACGGCACCTCGGGCAGCGCGTCGATCGCCGACAATGTCGAGGCCTACGCTCCGGGCTCGCCGATCTTCGCCTGGTCGGGCGACGACGTGCTGACCGGGTCCAGCGGCAACGATCTCTTCGTCTTCTCGCAGCCGATCGGTGCCGATACGGTGCATAATTTCGACGCCGCGGCCGATCAGATCGACCTTATCGGCTACAACGGACTGGCGGACTTTGCCGACCTGCAGACCCATATCGCCGACGATGCCCACGGCAACGCGGTGATCACGCTGGGCGATGGGCAGTCGATCACGCTGGATGGCGTGCACTCGGGCGCGCTGACGGCAGGCAATTTCGTCTTCGACCAGACGCCGGTGGTCAACAATGCCGGCACCATGACGATCGGCGACGGCGCCTTGCTGCCGCTGAGCGGCATGATCAACAATAGCGGCCTCATCTCGCTGGACTCGACCGGCGGTGAAACGCTGCTGCAAATCATCCAGCATGGCGTGACCCTGCAGGGCGGCGGGCAGATCCTGCTGTCCGACAGCGCCGCCAACATGATCTCCGGCACGGGGCCGGACGTCACTCTGGTCAATGTCGACAACACGATATCGGGCGCTGGCCAGCTGGGCGGCGGGATGCTGAGCCTCGACAATCAGGGCACCATTATCGCCTCTGGCGCGAATGCGCTGGTCATCGATACGGGGGGCAGCGTCGTCACCAACTCCGGAACATTGGAGGCGACCGGTTCAGGTGGACTGACGATCACCGGCGGGCTGGCGAATTCCGGCATGCTGTTGGCCAATGGCGGCGACATCGTCATCCATGGCCAGGTCACCGGCGACGGCGATGCCACGATCGGCAACCTGTCGAAGCTTGAGTTCGGCAGCGCCTCGTCGACGGATGTCACCTTCGCGCACGATGCGGCCGGCACGCTGCAGCTCGACGATTCCTTCGATTTCAGCGGGCGGATCGGCGGCATCACCAATGACGACAGGCTTGAGCTCGAGGACATCCTGTTCGGCGCGGGAACGACGGCCGTCTACCAGGCAAACCAGGATGGCAGCGGCGGAACGCTGACCGTTTCGGACGGCACCCACGGTACCGCGCTGCATCTGGTCGGCAGCTACGATGCGAACGGCTTCAAGCTTGCCGATGACGGCCAAGGCCATACCGCCGTTTCGTACAATCCGGCGGAATTCACGCTGACGGGCGTTGGCAATGGAGCAATTTCAAGCGACTTCGTGGTGTGAACCAAAAGGCCGCCGCCAGCGGCGGCCCACCTGGCCTGATGCGTATCGAGTGGGGTTCTGGACGTGGATAGCAAATCTCGAATTGTGAAGGATGCGCTTCGGGCCTGCCGCCGCTATTTCCTGGTAGCGGCGGCGTTCAGCCTGGCCATCAATCTGCTCTATCTCGCGTCCCCACTCTACATGCTGCAGATCTATGACAGGGTCGTCACCAGCGGCAGCGAAACCACGCTGGTGATGCTGACCCTGGTGTTGCTGGCGGCCTTTCTTTCGCTGGCCGGCCTCGACCTGGTGCGCGCCTCCATCCTGACGCGTGCCAGTGCGCGGCTCGACCGGCTGCTGTCGGCAAAAGTCCTGGCCGCGTCGGTCGAGACCCCATCGCCCGGCTCGTCGCCGAGCCAGCCCATCCGAGACTTCGACACGTTCAGGCAGGTCATCACCGGCAGCGGCATCCACGCTTTGTTCGACCTGCCATGGTCGCCCATCTACATCGGCATCATCTTCCTGCTGCACCCCTGGCTCGGCTTCTTCGCGCTGGGCTGCTCGCTGCTTCTGGTCGCCATGGCGGTGCTAAACGAATATATCGTGCGTTCGCCGCTGAAGCAGGCCAACGACCTGGCGACGACCAACTATAATTTCACCGAGATGAGCCTCAGAAACGCCGAAGTCGTTCGCGCCATGGGGATGATCGACGGCCTCATCCGCCGCTGGGGACGCGACCGCAATTTGGCGCTGCGGCGCCAGGCGGAGGCAAGCGATCGCGCCGCACTGATGTCGGGTCTGATCCGTTTCCTGCGGCTCACCATGCAGTCGCTGATCCTCGGCCTCGGCGCCTATCTGGTGATCGAGCGGCAGATCACCGGCGGCACCATGTTCGCCGCGAGCCTCTTGCTGGGCCGGGGGCTGCAGCCGGTCGAGCAGATCGTCGGCCTTTGGCGCAGCCTGATCCTGGGGCGGGCGGCGTTGGCAAGGGTCGAGAAGCTGGTCGACGGGGGCGCGCAGAGCGAAAGATCGTTCAACCTGCCCAAGCCCACCGGCAAGATTTCGGTCGAGCAGGTCAGCTTTGCAATCGCCAGCCAGCAGAAAGTGCTTCTCCGAGACGTATCGTTCCGGCTGGAAGCAGGCGAGACGCTGGGAATCGTCGGCCCTTCCGGCGCCGGCAAGTCGACGCTGGCGCGTCATCTCGCGGGCGTCATGCAACCCAGCCGCGGTACCGTCAGGCTGGACGGGGCCGACCTGTCGCAATGGGGACACGACGCGCTCGGCGACCACATCGGCTACCTGCCGCAGGATATCGAACTCTTCTCCGATACGGTCGCCGCCAACATCGGCCGCTTCAAGACCAATGTCGACCAGGAGGTCATCGAGGCCGCGCGGCTCGCCGGCGTGCATGAGATGATCATCCGCCTGCCGCAAGGCTATGAGACGCAGATCGGCGAAGGCGGCGCAGTGCTGTCAGGAGGATATCGCCAACGGATTGCTCTTGCCCGCGCAGTGTTCGGAACGCCGAACCTGATCATTCTCGACGAGCCCAGCTCCAATCTCGATGCCGATGGCGACCGCGCGCTGAGCGACTGCGCGATCGAACTCAAGCGCCGCGGCAGTACGGTGATCATCGTCTCTCACCGGCCCTCGACCCTGGCGAATGTCGACAAGATCCTCCTGTTGCGCGATGGCGCCGTCGAGGCCTTTGGCATGAGAAACGAGATCGTGGCGCTCCTCAACCAGCGCGCGGCTCCAATGGCGGTGGCAACGCAATGAACCGTGTTTGGAGAGAGCGATGAGCGACGGCGCGCTTACCTACCGGAGCCTGCCTGGCGACGCCGGTATTCTGGCCCCGGATTCGATCCGGGTGCCGGCCTATATCGGTCTGCTGATCATCGTTGCTTTCTTTGGCATCTTTGGCGGCTGGGCGGCCTTTGCCCCGCTGAACGGCGCCGTGCTTGCCGACGCCATCGTCAAGGTGGATGGCAATCGCAAAAGCGTACAGCACTTCGACGGCGGTACGGTGAAGGAGATCCGCGTCAAGGATGGCGACGTCGTCAGGAAGGGCGACATCATGCTGAAGCTGGACGACACCAGGATTCGGTCCGAGTTCAATCTTTATGCCCAGCAATATGCGCTGTTGCGCGCAACCGATGCCAGGATCCGAGCCGAACTGGACGGCAGCGAGGTTGTTGCCTTTCCCAAGGACATTCTCAAAGAGCACGAAGACTACCTTAGGGATGCAATGGCAAACCAGATCGCCGATCTGGAAAGCCAACGCGCCTCGATGGCCGGCGCCAGGCAGATCCTCGAGCGGCGCATTGCCGAACTCGAGGAGCAGATCCAGGGCAAGCAGTCTCGGGTCGAATCTTACCATGCCCAGTTGCAATCGACGATCAACGAGAAGGCCAGCCTGTCGAAGCTGCTCAAGGCCGGATTGACGACCCGCCCACGCATCCTGGAGCTGGAAAGATCCGCCTCGGATCTGCAGGGCCTGATCGATGAGAACCTCGGCGCGATCGGCGGCAGCCAACAGAGCAAAGCCGAACTCGAAAGCCAGATCGCACAATTGACAAATGAGCGCCGAGCCAAGCTGTCGGCCATGCTGATCGATACGCAATCGAGCCTTTCCGACCTCGTGCCCAAGATGTTTGCCGCCCAGGCTGCCATGGACCGAGCCGAGGTGCGCGCGCCGTATGACGGCCAGGTGATGGATCTCAGCGTCTTCTCGATAGGCGCTATCGTTTCGCCGGGCCAGACCATCCTCGATATCGTGCCGACCGAAAATTCGCTGATCGTCCAGGCCCAGATTCGCGTCGAGGACATATCGAACCTGCGACCCGATATGGCTGCCGAAGTTCGTTTTACATCCTACAAGCAGCGCTCAATACCCATAATTCATGGCCGCGTCACCCGCATTTCGGCGGATCGCATTACCGACAGCAAGACCGGGTTTCCCTACTATCTTGCCGACGTAGCGGTCGATCCGGTGGAATTGGCAGCAGCCCCACAGATTGCGCTTTATCCGGGCATGCCAGCGTCAGTCATGATCGTCACCGAGGAACGCACCGCGCTCGACTACATTCTGGGCCCGCTGGTTGTGTCGTTCCACTCCGCCTTTCGCCAGAAATGACGGATTAGCCAAGCGACTTCGCTTTTGAGGTGATTCTGACGCAGAGCAGTCGGAGACAAGCCGACAACCAGTCGCTCATGGTCTGCATGTTCCCTGCCGACAGCCCCTCTGTTTCTTTGGTGCTGGATCTGATCATCCTAGATGTTTGATCCCGGGCTTTATGGAGCATCCTTGTCTCCCGAATCAAAGGATGCGCTATGGGCCAAGTTCTGCATGGGAGCGCCAAAACGACAGAGGCGGTCCGTCGAGCGATACAGCATAGTCAAGAGAGCCTGAGGGGGCTGGCCAAGCGCTACGGGATCAACCGGAAGACGGTTGCGAAGTGGAAGAGGCGAGCTTCGGTCGCCGATCTATCGACTGGTCCGAAGGAACCGAGATCGACGGTGCTCTCGATTGAGGACGAGGCGGACATTGTCGCTTCCCGCCGCTACACGCTGCTGCCACTCTTCCGTGCGGTGCGCACGGAACTGCAGGACATCATTTCCGCCCACATCTGGAAGCCGACAACTTTTCCTGAATGAGTGTGCGAACAGAATGCATGGTTCCAAGTCGGCTGGCGGTTTGCGCGCCAAGGCTGGTTTGATCAGCTGCACACTGATCGTGACGACAACTGCAACCGTCGCGAGCTCCGGTCCTGGGCCAACCGACCACATAAGTTTATTCGTTTTTGACCAATACGCGCCGGTGAATTCCTGTAATCTTCGGAACAACACCGGGACAACCGGGTCAACCAGAAAGGTCGGGGAATGAAATACGTCGTCGATACGATCGGCGGTCCCGCAGGCGGTGATGCCTGGCAAGCCGCCGTTACCGAAGCCTATTTTCCGCTCGACACCGAGTATCGGAACCGTCGCGAATTTTCAGGCACGCTGGAAACCTTCTCGCTTGGGCTCGTCAGCGTGTCTAAAATGCGCTGCGATGCCGTAAGCTATCGTCGCCACCGCCGCCACTTCCTCAACGAGCGTGACGCCAGCCTGCTCATCACGATCCCGGAGATGTCGGAGGTGAATTTCTCGCAAGGGTCGAGAACCGTCAATTGCAGGCCGGGGGGCTTTCTCGTCGAGCGGGGAGATGCGCCTTACGAATTCTGGCACGGCAAGCCAAACGCGCTGTGGGTCCTCAAGGTACCATCATCGAGCGTTCGGGCACGGATCGGATCCGCCGAACGGCTCAGTGCGCTCAGTTTCGACGCGACCCAAGGCATCGCCGCGCTCTTCCTCGACACGGTGCGAACCACGATCGGCCATCTCGATGAGATCACTGAAGTCGCTCGTGAGATGATGGGCAGGCACATCCTGGAAATGCTGTGCCTGTCGATCGTGAGCGACGATCGCGTGCTGGACAGCAGCATCTCGTCGATCCGGGCCGGCCATTTGCATCGTGCCGAGCAGTATATTCGCGACAACCTGAAGAATTCCGACCTCGGCCCGCAGGCGGTGGCTGATGCCTGCGGCATCTCCCTGCGTTACCTGCAGGTCCTTTTTCAGGACAGCAACCAGTCGATCAACGGCTTCATCCGCGACGCCCGGCTTGAACTTTGCGCCGAGGAGCTGATGTCGGTGACCAACATCAGCAGCGTAGCCGAGATCGCTTACCGCTGGGGCTTCGCCGACCAGTCCCAGTTCTGCAAGCACTACCGGACGCGGTTCGGCTGCGCACCGACGGATACCCGTCGCGAAGCAGCGATCCGGGCGGGCGGCTCTTCGGCCTCGCGAGAGCGCCACTAGTCCCAACGAAATCCGGGCCAATTCCACCATTCATGCAACGTCTCCCCGGCAAGGGGCGACGAAGGCGGGGCTTTGCCCGCAAGACCTTGCGAAGGAACTGTCATGAGCCGAATCAGAGTTGCCGTCGATGTCGGAGGGACTTTCACCGACATCTGTATCATGGACGAAGACAGCGGAGCGATCCGCATCGAAAAAACCGCCTCCACGCCTGACGATCCCATGCAGGCCATCATGAATGGCGTGGAGCAGGGGCGCATCGATCTTTCGGAGGTAACGATGTTCTCTCATGGTACGACGGTCGCCACCAATGCGCTGATCACCCGCCGTCTGCCGCGCACCGCAATGGTCTGCAGCGAGGGTTTTCGTGACGTTGTAGAGATCCGTCGCGCCAACAAGGAAGATCTCTGGGACACCTACAAAGATGTCGCCAAGCCCTATATCCCGCGCCGCGACCGGCTGACCGTCCGGGAACGGGTCAGTGCCGAGGGCACGATCCTGGAAGCGTTGGACGAAGAGGCCGCGCGTCGTGTCGCGGAGATTCTCAAGAAACGGCAGGTCAAGTCGATCGCCGTCTGCTTCATGAACTCCTATGTCAACGGCGCCAACGAGCGCCGCATGCGTGAGATCCTGAAGGAGGCAATGCCGGATCTGCCGGTCTCGATCTCCTCGGAGGTGATGCCGGAAATCTTCGAGCACGAACGCTTTTCCACCACCATGGCGAACGCCGTCTGCGCCCCGGTCGTCGTCGACTACGTGTCGCGTCTCGGAGAAAAGCTTGCCGACGCCGGATACAAACGAGATCTCCTGTTGCTGCACAGCGGTGGCGGGGTCATGACGCCCGCGAGCGTCAAGGATTTCTCAGCCCGGCTCGCGGGATCCGGCATCGCCGCCGGAGCGATCGCAAGCCGCTTCATCGGAAATCTCTGTGGCTACCCGAACTCGATCGGCTTCGACATGGGCGGCACCAGCACCGACGTCTCGCTGGCCTGGAACGGGGAGTCGCGCATCACAAAGGACTGGTACATCGAATTCGGATATCCGATCCGCTTCCCCTCCATCGAGGTATTGACCATCGGTGCGGGCGGCGGGTCGTTGGCATGGCAGGACGAGGGCGGCAGCTTGCGCAACGGACCGCAGTCCGCTGGCGCCTTTCCAGGTCCGGCCTGCTACAAGAATGGCAACCGCATTGCCACCAACACCGATGCCAATGTGGTGCTCGGCCGTCTCGGCACCAGCCTTGCGGGCGGCAAGATCACGCTCGACCCCGCTCTGGCCGCCGAGGCGGTTCAGGAGACGGTGGCGGAACCCTTCGGCATGGAACTCCACCAGGCGGCCGAGGCGATCATCGCCGTCGCCAACGCCAATATGGGCAATGCCGTCCGGCTTCTCTCCATCAGCCGAGGCTACGACCCGCGCGACTTTGCGCTGGTCGCATTCGGCGGTGCTGGCGCTTTGCACGGAGCGGCTGTGGCCAAGGAGCTTTCGATTCCAACCGTGATCGTACCGCCCAATCCCGGCGTTACCTCCGCGCTCGGTTGCCTTCTCGTCGACGTGCAGCACGATTTCTCCGAAAGCTTCATGGCCGATGCTTCGACTGTCTCGCCCGCCGAGATGCAGGCAGCCTTTGTTCTGATGGAAAAACAGGCGGTTGAGCGTCTGGGCCATGAGGGCGTGGCGCAGGAAGACATGGCGCTGCAGCGCACGGTCGAGATGATGTACCAGGGCCAGTGGCGCTCGCTCGCGGTGTCAGCCCCGGCGCGCATCGAGAGCATCTGCCCGCTGATCGAGGCATTCCACAACGAACACGAGCGCGAGTTCAACTACCGCCGCGAAGACGCGCCGGTATCGATCTTCCGCATCGCGGTCAAGGCGATCGGCATCGTCCCGAAAGCCGAGATACCGCGACACGGAGTCTTGCCTCATGTGCCCGAGCCGCTCGGCCGCCGCGGCGTCTGGTTCGACGGCGTATCTCATGATGCGGCTGTCTATGAACGCGACCAACTCAGCGCCGGCGCTGCCTTTGCGGGACCCGCCATCGTCGAACAGTTCGATTCCACCACCGTGGTTCCGCCGGGAATGAGCGCGACCGTCGATGGCTTCCTGAACATTCTCATCGTGACGAAAGGCTGAAACATGACAAAGCTGATTGAAACGAGCCCTGGCCTCGATCCGGTAACGTTCGAGGTGCTGAAGAACTCCTTCATCACCACCGTCGACCAGATGGCCGAACAGATGCTTCGCACCTGCTATTCCTTCGTCATCTACAACCGAGACTTTTCGAATGCCCTGCACGACGCCGATGGCAACTCCGTCGCCCAGGGCAACTACGACATCGCGGTCCATGTCGGCACATTGCACAACACGTGTAAGGAAGTGATCCGGGTCTTCGAAGGCGATATGGCACCCGGCGATGTCTACGCAATCAACGATCCTTATGCCGGCGGTACGCATTTCAGCGACGTTCGGCTCGTCCGGCCGATCTTCGATGAAGACAAACTGATCGGCTTCTCCCAGTCGAACGGACACTGGTCGGATCTCGGCGGCTCGGTGCCGGGTTCCTTCGACGTCACCGCCCGCGACATGTTCCGCGAAGGGCTGCGGATAACGCCGCTGCGCCTTTTCCAGCGCGGCCGCTTCTGCTCCGATGTTGCCAACATGATCGCGGCCAACACGCGCGATCCCGCATCGATCATTGGCGACATCCATTCCCAGGCGCAAGCGACGCAGGCGGCCGAGCGCGAACTGCTGCGGCTGGTCAAGAAGTACGGGCGCGGCCAGGTCATGCGCGGTATGGAGGAGGTTCAGGACTACGTCGAACGTGCCGTGCGAAAGCGTCTGGCGGAGCTGCCCGACGGCACCTGGGAGACGGTCGACTACATCGACCGGGATCTCGGTGCCGGCGAGGGCATGATCCCGATCCGCATCAAGATGACGATCAAGGGCGACACGATCCACTACGATTTTACGGGAAGCCACTCGACCATTGCCTCGATGTATAATTCCGCACCGGGCGCGACCTTCTCGGCCGTGGTCGCCGGCATGAAAACCTTCTTTCCGGACCTCCCGCTCAACAGCGGGTTTTACCGGATGATCGAGGTGACCGCGCCGAAGAATAGCATCGTCAGCGCGGAATGGCCGGTGGCGGTGACCGGGTTCCTGATGCCGTTTGAAAAGATCATGAACGCGATCTTCGAGATGTGGTCGAAGATCATGCCCGAACGCGCTATCGCCTGCGCCTTCAACCTCGAATATCTGCTGGCCGGGGGACGGGATGCGCGCAAACCCGAAAAGCCGATCTTCATGTTCTACGAATGGCTGCCTGGCGGCTGGGGCGGGCGCAACGGCAAGGATGGTGCCGATGTCACAACCGCCTGCTTCGGAACCGGGCTGATGTCGCAGCCGAACGAAGGCAACGAGCGGGTCAATCCCACTCGGACGCTCGAGTTCCAGATCAAGCAGGATTCAGCCGGGCCCGGCAAGTGGCGGGGCGGCGTCGGCGTGCAGAAGACCTCATCGCTGCTTGAGGCTGAAAATGCCGTCATGTCCTATATTTGCGACCGCGAGCGTGCTGTCGTCTGGGGTGTCGAAGGAGGCCTGCCGTCGATGCCCCACGGCTTGACCATGAAGCGCGCCGGAGAAGAGACCGAGATCTGGCTCGGCTCCGTATTCTCCGATTACTCCGTCCACACAGGCGACCAGTTCGCTCGTCCGACGGCCGGCGGCGGTGGTTTCGGCGATCCACTGCAGCGCGAGCCCCGCAAGGTGATGGAGGACGTGATCGACGACTACGTTTCCCTGGAGCGTGCCAGGACTGACTACGGTGTGGTGATCCGCGAAATCGACCGCGACCTGTGCCAGTACGAAATCGACGAGACGGCGACCGAAGCCTGCCGTGCCGACATCCGGGCGAAACGGAAGGGCTGGGCACGCATGGATCCCGAGGAGGTCGCGCGCAAATACCGCTCCGGCGAGATCGATACGCTCGATGCGGTTCGGCACTATGCCGTGATCCTCGACTGGGAGACCGGCGAACTACTTCCCAAAACCACCGCCCAATTCCGGGAGAGTTTTGAGAAACGGACCGTCACCCACTGGGTCTGAGCGCCAGCGAGCGCGCCGCAATCTTGCGGGCGCTCGCGGGATGCCAGAGTTATCTGTTTTTTCGATACCATATTCAAAGAATTACTATTTCACAGGAACCTAAAGCTGGAGCAACAATGTCGCAGCGCCGCGAAGGTTGGCTGCTCCGAGGGGTATGACAGATGGCACCAGGCGTGGGACGATCGTTCACCGCGGCCAGCACACTTGAAGAGGCAATGGCAGCACGCCGGCAGGGCGCGGTGGTGCTTGCAGGCGGCACCTGGATGATGCGTGATCCCCAACGCGGGGTCGACCTTCCCGACGCGGTGGTCGCACTCGACCGAATACCGGCCTTGTCCAAGGTCGAAATCGACTCGGACCATGTCGTGATCGGTGCAGCTGTTACCCACGCAGTCCTTGGCCGCGCGTTGCATGGGGCAGCGGGCTTCGAAGGTCTGGTTGCCGCGGCGGAGAACGCGGCCAATCCCGGTATCCGAAGGGTCGCCACCGTGGGCGGCAACATTTGTGCCCTCGACTTTGCCGCCGCCGATCTCGCCCCTGCGCTTCTCGTCTGTGAGGCGACGGTGGAGCTGGAGACGTTCGAAGGCCCAAAACTCATCGGTATTTCGGATTTCCTCAAAGACAGGCATGCGCTGCTGGCAGAGGCGATTGTGACGAGAATTCATCTGCGCCGCGACCTTGTCGCAAGCGCGCATATCCGCCTGCCGCTTCGGAAGGCTGGCGACTATCCGGTCGCCGTCGTCTCGCTTGCGGTGGACAAGGACAAACGATGTCGCATCGCCGTCGGCTCGGTGGAGCCGGTAGCGCGGCGCTGGACGGCGCTCGAACAGGCGATGAGGGCAAGCCAGGCCTCCGCGCTCGATCCGGAGCGCGCTGCCGGGCTTGCACTAGAGCACAATGATTTTCAGGGCCGCGACGGCAGGGAAGCGGAGGGTTGGTACCGGCGCCAGGTTCTTCCGCCGCTGGTCAAGCGCGGTGTTGCCGCACTTCTCAAGACCGAGGGCCTGGCATGGTTGTGACATTCCAGCTGAATGGCGAGGACTGCAGCTTTCACGGCGATCCGATGACGCCGCTCGTCGACATCTTGCGGCGGGAACGATTCCTGACGGGGACCAAAGCCGTGTGCCGCGAAGGCTTCTGCGGCGCCTGCACGGTGCATGTCGACGACGAAGCGGTGCCGTCCTGCCTGAAGCCGATTGGCCTGGTCCAGGGATGCGCGGTCACGACCGTCGAGGGATTGAGTTCCGGAAACCAGGCGCTGCATCCGCTCCAGGCCAATCTAGAGGCCGCCGATGCCGTGCAATGCGGCATGTGTTTTCCGGGAATGGTTATGAGCCTTTCGGCGTTCGTGCGTGACAATCCGCATGCGAGCCGTCCCGAAATCAAGGCCGCGATGGTCGGCAACATCTGCCGCTGCACCGGATATGAGCGGATCGTCGACGCCGTGGCCGACTGCCTTGACCAAGCGCGGAAGGCTGGCCAGTCGGTGGGAGGTCTCCATGTCTGAGCTGTCCGCCACCGTGATGAATCTTCCCCGCCGCGATGCGCAGGACAAGCTGCGCGGGCGGACGAAATACACCAACGACCGGGTTCGCCCCGACATGTTGCATGCCGTGCTGCTGCGGTCGACCGTTTCCGCGGGGCGTATCCGCAAGCTCGATGTTTCGGCGGCACTTCGCTGTCCTGGCGTGCGCGCGGTGGCGACCGGCGCCGACGCGCCAGGCCTCTACGGCATCGGCATTGCCGACCATCCGCTCCTGGCCATCGACACCATCCGCTATCATGGCGAGCCAATCGCCGTCATCGCCGCCGAAACGGAGAAGCAGGCGCGGGCGGCGCTTGCCGTCATCGTGCTTGAGATCGAGCCGCTGGCACCGGTGTCCACCATGGCCGAAGCGCTCCAGCCCGCAGCCCGTCTCGTCCACGAGGGCTGGCGCGGCTATGAGGCGATCACCGAGGGCGGCGCACGTGCCGGCAACATCGCATGGGAGGCAAAATCCAGCCGCGGCGACGTCGATGCGGCCTTCGCCCGTCCCGACATACGCATAGTCGAGAGCAGCTTTACCGTCGGCCGGCAGAGCCATGTGCCTTTCGAACCGCGCGTTGCCATCGGCTCCTGGGAGGACGGCCGGGCTCACATCCAGACCTCGACGCAGGTGCCTTGGACAGTTCGCAACGTCACCGGAAGGGTCATGCAGCTTGCGCCCGGGCGTGTGCGGGTCACCGTGCCGCCTGTCGGAGGCGGGTTCGGCCTGAAATTCGATGCGTCCATCGAGCCGATCACGGCACTTCTGGCGCGGATGACCGGGCGCACGGTGGTCCTGGAAAACACCCGGCAGGAAGAGATGGCAACCTGCCTCTGCCGCGAGAATGCGGAAATCCGCATCCGCTCCGCTGTCACTGCCGAAGGATACATCGCCGGACGCGAGGCGGTCGTGCTGATGGACTGCGGCGCGTATGGCGGCGAACAGGTTTTCCTGACAACGATGACGGCGCACACGCTGGGCGGCAATTACAGGGTTGGCGCAACGCGGCTCGTCAGCCGCGCCGTATACACCAACACACCACCCAACGGCGCTTTCCGAGCTTGCAATGGCGTCTACAACACCTTCGCGTTGGAGCGACACACCGACGAAATCTGCGATGCGCTAGGCTTCGACCCAATAGAGTTCCGGAAGAAAAATGTCCTGGGAGATGGCGATCTCGGTGCCACGGGGCAGGTTTTCGAGGCCGACGTGCTGGGTCCGATGCTCGATCGCATGGAGACACTGCGCGCCAGCACCGGTACATCAGAGGCCAAGGCCGACGGCAGGCTCTATGGAATTGCGACCACGGTCGGCACATGGTTCGTTTTCGTCGGGCCTTCGGCGGCGACGGTGAATTTGAACGCCGACGGCAGCGCAACGCTGGTCACCTCGGGTGTGGAGATCGGATCCGGCACGATGGTGCAATCCCTGCCGCAGATCGTGGCTGGGCAGCTCGGGCTTGCTCCCGACCAGGTGATCGTGCGCGAAGCCGATACGGATGCCGCCGGTCTCGATGTCGGCGTTGGCGGTGGGCGCACCACCGTGTCCATTGGTGCCGCGAGCATCGCCGCCTGCGCGGAAGTGCGAGAGAAGCTGCTGCGGACCGCCGGCGAGATGCTCCAGACCCGACCGGAAGACCTGGTGCTGCGGGACGGTCGTGTCGAGATCACGGGACTTCCCGGTTCCGGCATGTCGATCCCCGCTGTCGTCGCCCATGCGCAGGCAACCACCGGCCCGATCACCGGAAGCGGAGCCTTTACCGCCAGGAACACTCCGGCAATGTCCGGCTGCGCGATGGGGCATTTCATCGATGCGCTCGACATTCCCGTCTTCGTCGTTCACGAGGCCGAGGTGGCGGTTGATCCAGACACCGGCCATGTCGAGGTGCTGGCCTATCGCGTAGTTCAAGATGTCGGCCGCGCGCTCAATCCGCGCGCCATCCTGGGCCAGATACAGGGCGGCGTGGTACAGGGGCTCGGCTATGCGTTGCACGAGGAGGTGACGCTCACCGCCGACGGACGCATCGCGCAGGACGATTTCGAGACTTATCGCCTGCCGCTGGCGCAGGATGTGGTTCCGGTCGCCGCCGACCTTTACGAGGGCGCGCCGTCGATGGGGCCTCTAGGCGCCAAGGGTGCGGGCGAGGTCCCGATCCTGGCGGTGGGCGCGGCAATCGGCTGCGCTGTGGCACGCGCCATCGGCAAGCCGGTACGGCAGCTGCCAGTGACGCCGCCACGCGTGCTTCGACTGCTGCATGAGCGCGAACCACCGCCGGAATTCCCGCACATCGCCCCCGGCTGGGCGTTGAACACTCTGGGCTGAGGCAAGTAAACCATGGTCACCCTGAACTGCGACATGGGCGAAAGCTACGGCAACTGGCGCTTCGGTGACGATGCCGGCATCATGCCTCATATCGATTGCGCCAACATCGCCTGCGGCTTCCACGCCTCCGATCCATGGACGATGCTGAAGACCGTGCGGCTCGCCCTTTCGCATGGCAAGCGGGTCGGCGCGCATCCCTCCCTTCCCGATCGTGAGGGGTTCGGCCGGCGCGAAATGAGACTTCAGCCGGAGGAACTGACAGCTGCCTTCCTCTATCAAATCGGTGCTCTGACAGGGATGCTGGTCGCCGAGGGCGGGCAACTCAGCCATGTCAAGCCGCATGGCATCATTTACGGCATGGCCGCGCACGACGTCGACACTGCCCGGGCAATTGCCGCGGCGGTCAAGCCGTTCGGCGTCCCTCTCTTCGGCATGGCGGGAACCTGTCACGAGACGGCGGCAGCCGAACTCGGCGTTGCCTTCGTGGGCGAGTTCTTTCCCGATCTTGCCTACGCTCCCGGCGGCAGCCTGATCATCCCGCGCGTCCAGTCGGCCATCGACCTGACGCTTGCCGAGCACCGCATGATAGGGGCGCTTACTCGAGGCGAACTCGTCACGACAGACGGCACGATCCGCCCGGTCGACTTCGACACCGTCTGCATCCACTCCGATCCGCCGAATGCGCGCGACGTCGCCGCGCTGATGCGGCGGATCATCGACACTCATTCCAACGGCCTGCCATGATTCATTCTCCCGAATCGTGAAAGCTCCACGCAGGGGACTCGAGGACTATCTCGAACTCACTGCCCGAACCATTTCTCCAAGCCGCTGAGGACTTCCATGGATGCGCTTTCCAACTCTCTCGCCGCCGCCGACATCGCCACCACCATGCACCCCTACACCAACCTGCGTCAGCACGAAGAAACCGGGCCGCTGATCATCAGCCGCGGCGACGGCATCCGTGTGTATGACGAACGCGGCAAGGAATACATCGAAGGGCTGGCCGGGCTCTGGTCGGTGGGCGTCGGCTTTTCGGAAAAGCGGTTGGCCGACGCTGCCTATCAGCAAATGCTGAAGCTGCCCTACTACCACACCTTCTCCTCCAAGGCGCATGAGCCATCCATCCGGCTCGCGGAGAAACTCGTGGAGATGACGCCGGAAAACCTGACGCGTGTCTTCTTCACGTCGTCGGGCTCGGAAGCCAACGACACCATCGTCAAGATGATGTGGTTCATGAACAACGCGCTGGGCCGGCCAAAAAAGAAGAAATTCCTGGCACGGACCAAGGGCTATCACGGCATCACCGTCGCCTCCGGCAGCCTGACGGGCTTGCCGGTCAACCATCGCGACTTCGATCTGCCGGCCATTCCCGTTCGCCACCTGACCTGCCCGCACTTCTATCGCTTCGGCATGGCAGGCGAAGACGAAGCCGCCTTCACGGCGCGCCTGCTCGCCGAGCTGGAAGCGGTGATCGCCGAAGAAGGGGCTGACACCATCGCAGCCTTCATAGGAG
>NZ_RZQE01000450.1:0-4891 GCF_004022955.1 Mesorhizobium sp. M7A.F.Ca.US.002.01.1.1
GGTGATCTGGTTGATCATTTTGGTGAGCTGGCCGGCACCGGCCGACCCCATCAAGCCGACCATGCGGGCAAAAGCGTCGATGACAGGCTTCGCTTTGTCGAACGCATCCTGCTCGCCGCCGACCATGACAGTCAGCACGCCGTTCTCGGCGCCGGCCTGGCCGCCCGAGACCGGCGCATCGAGAAACGAAAACCCGCCGGCTTGCGCCGCCGCCGCCAGCTCGCGAGCGACCTCGGCCGAGGCGGTGGTGTTGTCGATGAAGACCGAACCCTTCTTCATCGATTTGAAGGCGCCTTCCGGACCGGTCGTCACCGAACGCAGATCGTCGTCATTGCCGACGCAGGAGAACACAAAATCCTTGCCCTCGGCGGCCTGCGCAGGGGTCGCCGCCAGGCTACCGCCATGCTGGCCAACCCATTGCTCGGCCTTGGCCTTGGTGCGGTTGTAGACGGTGACGTCATGGCCGCCTTTGTTCTTCAAGTGTCCGGCCATCGGATAGCCCATCACGCCAAGACCGAGAAATGCCACAGATGCCATGAGCTTGCCCTTCAGAATGGAAACGGAATTTGCTGCGAAAGCTCTAGGCTCTGCGCTCAATTCGTCAAGACGCGTAGAGCCTGATCGACTGGTGCAGCCGAATTGAAAATCGTCAGCGTTTCAGGTGAACGGTGATCCGGCGCTCGATCCATTCGACGCCATGCCGCAAGATCTCGACCATCACCAGATAGACGAGGGCGACCCAGATATAGGCCTGGATGTCGAACGAGTTGGCGAAGGCGAGCTTGGCATTGCCCATCAGATCGTAGACCGTGATGATGGCGACGATGGCGGACGCCTTGACCATCAGGATCAGTTCGTTGCCATAGGGCCGCAAGGCGACGATCAGGGCTTGCGGCAGGATGATCTTGCGCAACGTCTGCAGTTTATGCAGGCCAAGCGAGGCCGCCCCTTCCCATTGCCCTCTTGGCACGCTCTCTATGGCGCCGCGCAGGATCTCCGCCTGGTAGGCGGCCGTGTTGAGCGCAAAGGCAAAGACGCCGCAATTGAACGCGTCCTTGAAAAAATCCCAGAGGCCGACCGACTGGAGTTCGACGCGGAACGAGCCCAATCCGTAGTAGACCAGATAGGTCTGGACCAGCAGCGGCGTGCCGCGGAAGAAATAGACGTAGCAATAGGCGAGGCCGGACAGGATCCGGTTGCTGGACATGCGCCCGTAAGCGACGGGCACCGACAGGATCGCGCCGAGTACCATCGATATGGAAACCAGCGCCAGCGTGACCCCAAGCCCGCTCAGATAAGCCGGCGCATATTTGGCAAAGAAATCGGGATTCCAGGCAAGGAAGAGATAGCTGACGATGCCGATACCGAACAAAATCCATAGGCCCACCAGCGCGTAACCGGCGATACGCCTGCGCGGCCAGCCGCGCGCCCGTGGCGGCGGACGTTCGACCATGGTGGCCGTGGCGCTCATCGCTGCGCCTCCCGCCGGCCAAGCGAGCGCAGGATCGCATTGGTGGCGAAGGACGACAGGACGGCCAGGCCAAGAAAGACCAGCGAGGCGACGCCGAAGAACAGGAAAGCGTGCTTGGTGACGCGGGCCGCAATGCTGGCATTGCGCAGCGTCTCGGCCAGGCCGACGACCGACACCAGCGACGTGTCCTTGAGCAGGCTGAGCCAGCAGTTCTCCAGTCCAGGAAACGCGATGCGCAGCAGTTGCGGCACGATCACCTTGCGCATGGTCAGCCAGTTCGAAAGACCGATGGCATAGCCGCCCTCATACTGGCCTTTGGGAATGGCGCGGAAGGCGGAAAGGAAAACCTCACTGGCATAGGAGGAGAAGATCAGTGCAAGCACGATCATGCCGGCGACAAAGCTGTTGACGTCGATGGTGACGTCAGGCCGGAAATACCTGACGAGATGCTGCAGCAGGATCGGCATGCCGAAAAAGAACAGGAACAGCGTCACCAGTTCTGGCAGGCCGCGAAAGACGGTGGTGTAGATGTTGGCGGCAAGGCGCAGCGACGGTTCTTCGGACTGCTTGGCGAGTGCAATGAAAAAGCCGATCGTCAATCCGATGGGCAGCGTGGCAAGCGCCAACGCAATGGTGATCAGTGCGCCATAGGCAATATCGTCAAGCCAGCCTTCAGGTCCCCAACTGAGAAGTGTCCATATGCTCTGGGCTGGCATCGACCGGTCTTATCCCCACGGCATTCCCAAGACGAATAGAAAGACGGCGGGGAAATTCCCCGCCGTCTTGAACTGGCTTATCAGGACTCGGCGCCGTAGACGTCGAACTTGAAATACTTGTCGTTGATTTCCTTGTATTTTCCATTGGCGCGAATGGCGGCGATGGCCGAATTGAGCTTGTTGACCAGGTCAGTTTCGCCCTTGCGTACGGCAATGCCGGCACCAGGCCCGAAAATCTCGACCGGCTGCGGCGAAGGTTGGCCGAGGATCTTGCAGCAGGCGCCGTCAGGCGAGTCCAGAAACTGCTGCAGCACGACGATATCGTCCTCGATGGCGTCGAGACGACCATTGGCAAGATCGGCCTGCTCCTCGGGGCTGCTCGGATAGCCCTTCACGGTGCTGTCGGTGTAGGTCTTCGAGGCATAGTTGAAATGCGTGGTGGTGGTGGCGACGCCGATGGTCTTGCCGGCGAGATCTTCCTTGGTCACGCCTTTCAGCGTGCTGTCCTTCGGCACGGCGATCGCCGAGGGCGTGTTGTAGTATTTGTTCGAGAAGTCGACCTTCTCCTTGCGCTCCGGCGTGATCGACATCGAGGCGACGATGGCGTCGAATTTACCGGCCTGGAGGGCTGGAATGATGCCGTCCCAATCCTGGGCGACGAAGGTGCACTTGACCTTCATCTCATCACAAAGCGCCTTGGCGATGTCGATATCGAAGCCCACGAGCTGGCCATCGGCGGTAAGGTTGTTGAAGGGCGGGTAGGCGCCTTCGGTGCCGATCCTCAGGGTCTTTTCCTGGGCCTGGGCGACGCCGAGTGTCAGCAGCGCGGCCGATGCGGCAAGCGCGATACGCAGTGAAATACGCATGATGGTCCTCTCTTTATGGTCCCGGCCGTCGTTCCGAACGGCTCTGTGGGGCGGTGCTTTTGACCGCCCGCTGGCGCGATACTCCCACTCTTTCCAAGAAAAAAGCAACTGCAAAACCATAAAAATGGGCAAGGCTATTCTGCCGTTGCGTCAGCGCTCAAGCAACGAGCCCGGTGGTGCGCTCGATGAAGTCGGCTATCGATTTTGCATCGTCGAGATCGAATACCGGCAGCAGCTCGCCTTCAATGGCAAAATCGGCGGCAACAGCGACGATGTTGGGATCCTCCGCTGAAAGCGGCGTACGGTCCTTCGCATCCAGCCGGCGGGTTTCGATCTTGCTGTGGGCTTCGCGCTTGTAGCCTTCGACCAGCACGAGGTCGCAAGGGGCAAGCCGCGACAGGACAGTCTCCAATGTCGGCTCATCCTCGCCGCGCAGCTCGTGCATCAGTGCCCAGCGAACGCCGGAGACGATCGCGACTTCGGTGGCGCCGGCCTGCCGGTGGCGAAAGCTGTCCGCGCCAGGTTTGTCGATGTCGAAGTCATGGTGGGCATGTTTCACCGTCGACACCTTCCAGCCGCGCCGGACCAATTCGCTGACCAACCTCTCGGTCAAAGTCGTCTTGCCGGAATTCTTCCAGCCGGTGATGCCGAAGACGCGTCTGTTCATGGCTTGATGCTCTGCAACAGACGCTCGGCAGACACAAGATCGTCCGGTTCGTTGATGTTGAAGAAAGGGTCGATCCCCGCCGCTGGCGGAACCGGGAACTCCACCTCGACAAAACCCTGCCGGTCGATGAAAGCCGAAACCCGCCTGATATCCTGATCGACCAGAAAGTGCCGCAAGGCATCGCGGCAGCCGATCGGCCACAGCGCGAAGGTCGGATGCCGCTTGCCGGCCGAGCGGGCAACGGCAATAGAACCGGGGCTTTGATCGGCGGCCCCTGCCAGACGCTCGACAAGGTCCAACGGCAGGAAAGGCGTGTCACCGGCAGCGCTGACGATCGCCTTGCAAGACCTGTTGGCCGCGGCCCATTCGAGGCCGGTCAGGATTCCGGCGAGCGGACCGGCAAAGCCGGGCACGCTGTCGGCAAGCACCGGCAGTCCAAAGCGCAGGAGTCGTGCAGGGTCGCCATTGGCGCTGAGCGCCATCGATTCTATTTGCGGGGCGAAGCGCGACACGACCTGGTCAAGCAGGCAGCCATCGCCAAGCGGCAACAGGCTCTTGTCGCCGCCGCCCATCCGCCTCGACTGGCCACCGGCCAGAACAATCCCCGCAATGTCTCGCTTCATGCCACGAAGCCTGTATGCCAGCCGTCGGAAATCACAAGAACCTTCAATGATCTGGCTAGATTCCGTCCGGAACCATGCTTGGCCCCGTGCTTTCGGCGACGATCTTGCGCCGGCCGACGACCCGCTCGCGGTAGAGCGCATAGAGGCCGGAGCCGATGATGATGGTGGCGCCGACGATCATCGGCAGATCGGGAATGTCCGCGAAGATGAACAGGCCAAGCAGGATCGACCAGATCAGGGCCGTGTAGCGGAACGGCGCGATGAAGGAGATGTCGCCCGCCCGCATCGCCATGATGATGAACTGGTAGCCGATAATCACCAGCACAGCAGCCAGGGCCAGCAGGGCCGTGCTGTTGCCCGTCATCGGCGTCCAGCCGCCCATTGCCGGCAACAGCGCCGCGCCGACGATGGTCATGGCAAGCGCGGTTGCCGTCGACACCAGCAATGTCGGAATGGCCTTGGGAATCCGCTTGGTGGCGAGATCGCGCACCGCGCAGCAGGCGACGCTGGCCAGCGCCGACAGCGAGTAGACGCTGAACCCTTCGAAG
>NZ_RZQE01000451.1:0-4881 GCF_004022955.1 Mesorhizobium sp. M7A.F.Ca.US.002.01.1.1
AAATGTCGGTGCCGACAACGCCGAGCAGCAGGCCGAGCACGACCATGGCCAGCGCCTTGACGATCGAGCCGTGGGCGAGCGCGACGGACGAAACCAGGCCGACGATCATCAGCGAAAAATACTCGGCCGCGCCGAATTTCAGCGCGATCGCCGTCAGCGGCGGGGCAAAGATGGCGACGAGGAACGTCGAAACGGTGCCGGCAAAGAACGAGCCGATGGCCGCGATCGCGAGGGCCGCCCCGGCGCGGCCGTTCCTGGCCATCTGGTAGCCGTCGATCGCGGTGACGGCGGACGAGGATTCGCCGGGCATGTTGATGAGAATGGCGGTGGTCGAGCCGCCATATTGCGCACCGTAATAGATGCCGGCGAGCATGATGAGGGAGGAAACCGGGTCGCCGATCTGGAAGGTGATGGGCAAAAGCATGGCGATGGTCGCGGTGGCGCCGATGCCGGGCAGGACGCCGATCAGCGTGCCGAGAAGGACGCCGATCAGGCAGAAACCGAGGTTGGTCAGCGACGTCGCCGTCGAAAAGCCGAGCGCAAGGTTGTCGAGCAGATCCATGCTCATCGCCTTACGACACCAACCACGGGGCCAGCCACGGGCCGAAGCGGCGGAACGGCAGGCCGAGCGCGTAGCTGAAGACAAGGAATGCAAACAATGTCAGGCCGGCCGACAGCACGAGCGCGGTCAACGGCTTCATGCAGCGGCTGGCAAACGACGCGATCAGCGCCGTCAGGAAGATCGACGGGATGAATCCGAGGCCGCGCACCGTCAGGCCGAAGAAGATCGGAGCAGGCAGGATGAGCAGCATGCCGCGCCACGCAATATGCCCGACCGCTTCGCCCTCGACGCGTACAGCCTGGACGAGAATGACGGCGCCAAGCAGGACCAGCACGATCGCCAGGACCAGCGGAAAATAGCCTGGCCCCATGCGCAACGCGGTGCCGATTTCGAGGCCGAGCGATTGCAGCGCGAACCATGCGCCGAAACCGATGAACAGGGCGGCGCACAGGCCGTTGGCCCTGTCGATCGCGAAAGGTTTCATGATGGTTCTCCCAAGCCGCGGTGCGTAGCGGATGCCGAGCGAACAGGGGCGCCGGTGGCGCCCCTGTTCAAACCTCAGTCGGCATACTGGCCGGCGGCTTCGATGATCGGCTTCCAGCGCGCGATCTCACTTTCCAGCTTGGCCTTCAGTGCGGCGGGCGTCGCATCGGCCTCGGGCGATGGCTTGGTGCCGAGTTCGGCGAAGCGGGCCGCGACGTTCTGGTCCTTCAGCGCGACCTGAAGCGATTTCGACAGGCGTTCGGTGATCCCGGCCGGTGTGCCCTTGGGTGCATAGAGACCGTGCCAGATGCCGACCTGCACTTCGGGAAGGCCGCCTTCCACCGTCGTCGGGACGTCTTTCAGCACATCGAGGCGCTCCGGCGAGGTGACGGCATAGGCCTTGATGGTGCCGCCCTGGATCTGCTTGGTGGTGTTGGTCGTCTGGTCGCACATGATGTCGACCTGACCGCCGAGGAGATCGGTCATGGCCGGGCCGGTGCCCTTGTAGGGCACGGTGACCAGCGGCGTCTTGATGGCGCTCATGAACAGCATGCCGCACAGATGCGAGGCCGCACCGATGCCGGCATTGGCGACGGTTATGGAATCCTTGTTGGCCTTGGCGTACTCCACCAACCCCTTGAGATCGGTCGGCTCCAGGTCCTTGCGGCCGACGATGGTCATCGGCACCTCGGTGACGAGGCCGACATATTCGAAGGCGTTCAGCGTGTCGTAGGCGAGCTTTCTGTACAGCGTCGCACTTGTCGCCATGCCGATATGATGGAGCAGCAGCGTATAGCCGTCAGGCTCGGCGTTGGCGACGCGGCCGGCACCCAGCGTTCCGCCGGCGCCGCCGACATTCTCGACGATGACCTGCTGGCCGAGATCCTTCGACATCGCTTCGGCGACGAGGCGCGTGACCGTGTCGGTCGGACCGCCGGCGGCAAACGGTACCACAACGGTGATGGTTCGTTCAGGATAGGTCTGCGCGCTGGCCGCGAACCCATAAAGCGTGACGGCCGCGGCAGCAGCCAGAGCGGCGACAAATCTTCTCATCGTGATCTCCTCCCGGGATATGAATCTCCAACGCCGCGCGGATCTCCTCTCAACACCGGCTGCGCATGAAGCAACAACTAGGGCAAGCTAGCAAATAGCAACTGGGCGGCAAACTGCCGATATCCGCAAACATCCGCACTCGATGGGTGGATAATGTCGGAGGGTGATCGCCACCCTAGTAGCCGTAGCCGCGCGCCATCGCCGCGGCGAAGACCGGGATGAGCAGGAAGATGAAAGCTTCGGCGCGGATATAGGTCTTCACGGACGCAAGTTCGGTCGCCGGCACCTGGAACGAGGCATTGCCGCTCGCCTGCCTGTTCCAGGATATGAAGCGGACGGTCGGGATGATCGACAGCAGGCCGACAGCGCCGAACGCCGCTATCTTGGCCCAGAACACCCAGTTGTAGACGTAGAATTCCCAGCCCTTGAGGCCATAGAAGACGCGGCCGATGCCGACGACGATGATCAGCGCGGCGATGACGCCGTAATGGCGGTCGATGCCGGCGAGCCTCTTGAGCGTCGCAGCACCCAGGTCGCCGCGGATCAGGACGAATTCGGCGCCGATGATCCCCGCCAGCGAAAACACCAGCAGATGATGGAAGATCGCAAGCACAAGATCGGTGGTATCCATGCTCTTTTCCCTGGGTTTGACGCCACCAATGCGCGCCTGAAAAAAGGTCGGGCTGGCAGGTGTTGAATCAGCCTGCGGTGAAAAATAACATCGTCGCGCAAAATTCCCATAGCGGCGCCTGGATGATGGGCCGTGTTGCCCTGGCCCCTTGCGCAGCACCGGCGATTTGCTAAGCGCTGGCGATCCGTGCGAGGCAGATCCCATGAACAATCCGCAAGCGACCAGTGCTCCTGTCATCGAAACGAAGCGAACCATCCTGCGGGCACACCGGCTGGATGATTTCGACACCTATGCCGCGATGTGGACCGATCCCGTCGTCACCCGCTTCATCGGCGGCAAGCCGCGCACGCGCGAAGAAAGCTGGATGCGCTTCCTGCGTCACGCCGGCCTGTGGTCGTTGCTTGGCTATGGCTTCTGGGCGATCGAGGAGAAGGCGACCGGGCGCTTCATCGGCGAGGCCGGGTTTCACGATCTGAAGCGCGACATGGAACCATCGATCGAAGGCATTCCCGAGGCCGGGTGGGCGCTGGTTCCGGCCGTGCACGGGGCGGGCTTCGCCACCGAGGTGGTTGGCCGCGTCCTGGCATGGGGCGAAGTGATTTTCGGGCGCGAGAAGACCGTCTGTATCATCGATCCGGAGAATGGCGCTTCGCTGAGGGTGGCTGCCAAGTGCGGTTACCGGGAAGTGGTAAAGACCACCTATCACGACGCTCCGACCATCCTGCTGGCGCGGTGACCTGAGCGGCGCGATTGACCGCTGCAGGCGCCGGCATGATGGCACCTGTCGCCAGCAACGATGACGAGGCGGGCCGCGCCAAGAACCGCCGTGTGGTTCTGGTCAAGTTGAACTGGGCGAGCCTTCCAATCAGGCCGCATTCTACGGCAGGGCGTCCGCTGCCAGGCTTGCCTGCTCGAGCATTGAGGCGTCCTCGCCGAAGGCGCGGGTGGCGCGGGCCGCTGCCTCGAGCAGCGGACGCTTTATGCGCTGCAGAAAGGCCGCGTCGACGCGCGTGCTTGGTCCAGCCAGGGTCAAGGCGCCGAGCAGGACGCCCCCCGGCCCGAATACCGGCGCCGACACGCCCCCGGTCTCGGGGTCGCGGTCGCCGACGGCGAGACAGTTGCAGGTCTTGCGGATGGTCTCGTAGGGTTCGCCCTGCTGGCCCGAAAACGCTGCGAGCACGCGGCCGCCCGAGCCGAGCAGCAAAGGCAATACGTCGCCTTCGCGTATCGTGTAGCGGATCGGGTGCTTGGATTCGACGCGGTAAAGACAGGTGCGGACATCGCCCGAGCGAACGTAGAAGGCAACGCTTTCCCAGCTTCGCTCGGAAAGATCGCGCATGATCGGCAGCAGGATGTCGACCGCCACGACCGAACGCTGGTAGAGCGCACCGAGCCGAAACGTCGCGGGTCCGACGCGGTAGCGCCCATTGTCGAGGCGCTCGAGCAATCGTCCGCGCAAAAGGGAATTCGCAAGCCGCAGGATGGTGCTCTTGTAGAGGCCGGTGCGCGCCGCGATTTCGGCTAGGCTGAGCGACCGGTCCTCCGTGCTGAAGGCATCGAGGATGGCAATCGCCCGATCGAGTGCTGCAACACCTTCGGCGCGGTCGATTTCCGCATCTGCCGATTTGCTTGGCGAATCCATGGCGGTTCCAGTTTGAAGAAAGCCGAGCGACGCGACTGTGTCGCGCCGCCAAATCGTTCTGTCCAGTAGAATATCGTTTCCGTTGACAGAACTCCGTAACATCTGCTTGAAATCGATGACGGGTCTGGATGCAGGCGCGTTTTGGCGGGCACCGGAGGAGGTGTCGTGATTTGGAGGAATCCCATGCTGGACAGACGCAGATTTTTGATGAGCACCGCAGCCGTGGGTGCCGGGCTGATGACGTCGCATCTTTCTCCCGCTTTGGCCGAAGGCGCGCCCCAGATACAGCTCTTCGTGCCTGCCGCACCGGGTGGTGGCTGGGACCAGACGGCGCGCACGATCGACCAGGTGCTGCGCAGTGAAAAGCTCATCTCGGGTTCGCAGATCACCAATGTCGGCGGCGCCGGCGGGACTGTCGGGCTGCCGCAATTCATCAGCCAGTGGAACGGCAAAGGCAATTCCCTGATGGTTGCCGGCATGGTCATGGTTGGCGCCATCATTGCCAACAAG
>NZ_RZQE01000452.1:0-4874 GCF_004022955.1 Mesorhizobium sp. M7A.F.Ca.US.002.01.1.1
TCCTTGTCCTTGTATTTGATTGAAAAGACCGTTGGCTCGTCGGCCAGGAACTGTTTGTCGCACTGGCCGCCATAGGTTGCCAGAAACGCCTTCTTTGCCTGCTCCAGCGCAGTGTCCTTCTTCGGTGGCGGCGGCCCGTCGCCGCAGCTTGGCGGCAGCGCCTCCTCGAAATCGGCGGTGGAGGGTTTCAGTGCCCCATTCTCGATGTGGATCGGATCGAAGGGTGGCTCCGCCTGGATCTGGGCATTCACCTGGCGCAGCGTGTAGCAGCCGGCAAAAACCTTTTCGCCGCCGCTCTTGTCGGTGGCGCGGATGGCGACGGGCACGTTGTAGAAAATGCTGCCGGCCGCACCTTCGTCGGAAACCGCCCCGGTCAAGACCTCGACCTTGTCGGTGCCGTCATAGCCCTTGACGAAACTGTCGAAATCCTTTGCCGGTTTTGTATCGCCGAAATACCCCCAGGCGCGGGCGAATTCGTGCCGGGTGATGGCGCTGTAGAGCGAACGAACAACAGCATCGGCGCTCGACCGGTCGTCGACATAGGGCGCTTCGGGGGCATCTTCGGCTGCCAAGGTCGTTTGACCGATCGGGGCCAGGGAGAGAAAGGCAGTCGCTGCGAAAAGGGCGCATCTCATCGGGAACCTCCGCTCGATAAGAGGATTCTACGACGGCGATTGCGGCAACGTGGTGACGCGGCGTCGGCGGCCTTGAAAAATCCTGCACGAAGGCGCTACGTCGCGTCCGCCGGCGCTGGGCCGGGCAGGAGATTTGACGTGACGATATCGATGTATGAGGCATCCGTGCCGGTGTTTTCGGCTAGGCTGAAAGCGCTTTCCAATGTGCTTGCGACCGCCGAACAGAATGCGCTGGACCGCAAGATAGACCCGCAGGTTTTTCTGACGGCGCGGCTGGCGCCGGACATGTTCGCCTTGACCAGGCAGGTGCAGATCGCCACCGATCATGCCAAGGGCGCGCCGTCACGGCTCGCCGGCCGCGAAGTGCCGAAATACGAGGACAATGAGGCGAGTTTTGCCGATGTCCAGGCTCGCATCACGAAGACGCTCGACCTTCTCGCGACATTTTCGGCTGCCGAATTCGACGGCTCCGATGACAAGATCATCGAGCTGAAGCTTGGTGGACGCGAAAGCTCGATGCCCGGCCTGCAGTATCTGCTGCATGTGGCCATGCCCAACTTCTATTTCCATCTCACCACGGCTTACGACATCCTTCGCCACAATGGCGTACCGTTGGGCAAGGCGACGTTCCTGGGATCGCGCTAAGGAATTGAATTTTTTGGAGGTGTCCCGGACCGATCCGGGACATCCTGAACACCGGATGCAGCTAGCGAATGGACATTTCGCGGGCGATGCGGGGGAAGTCGGCCGGCTTGATCCCTATGTCGGCGCGGTCGGCATTGCTCATCGAATGAAGCAGCGCGAGCGCCGAGCGGTATCTCAGATGTTCCTGTGGCCGAGGCCGGGCGAACATTTCAGTGAAGAAACCCATGATTCAAGCCCCAAATTGGTCCTCCACGGCTGCCAATATAGGTGAATCGTGACAATTGTGCAGTGCAGCATTTGCATACCTGCCATGTCTTGGCGATTTTTTTCGCCATTTTCCGCAACCGGGTGAAACTTTTGCTGACGCGCATCGTAGCCTCGAATGCTGGCTGCATGGCTGCCACGAGGCGACGGCTAAATTCATTGAGATCGGTGCCATGCATTTTTAACGAGCCGGTTCTATGCTTCGATACCCGAATGGTCGGGCGAGGGGGAGGCTGACATCGCTACTGGCGCCAAGCGGGATTTCGCTTCGTTGCTCGACGACCTCTTCATCGCCCCCGACAAGAATGGCGAGGACGTAGAGGCCGGCGCTCGTCCATCCATCCCGTTCGACTATCTTTCGGTGGCCGATGAGCTCCATTCCGGTCGCATCAAGGTTTCCGCTGCCGAATATCGCGAGGCAGGCGCGGATCTGGCGACCGAATTCGCCGCTTTGCTCGATCATGCCAAGCTGGCTCTCGCCGGCGAAGAGCCAAAGCCCGAGGAAAAACTGCCGCCGATCGATCCCGAAGCCATCGCCGTCGAACTCGGCCTCAATCAGCCCAAGCAGGTCGCCGATTTCGGCCGTATGCGCCGCAGCTTTGCCTTTGCCAACCATCCCGACCGCGTCGCCCCACATTTGCGCCAGCGCGCCATGATCCGCATGCAAGTGGCCAACATGCTGATCGACGAGGCCAAGCGTCGTGCACTGGCCGGTGCTCGCCGCTAACCCGGCTGGTTCACGCAAAAGTCGGCCTGGCGAGGCTTGGAGAGCGGCTCTGCTTTGCCTATAGATGCGGCTCCTCCGCGCAGTCGCGCCAGCCTTCCTCCGGAGCCGAATCCATGCACAAACGCCGTCTCGGTCGGACTGATCTTCTTGTTACCCAGATCTGCCTGGGCTCCATGACCTGGGGCCAGCAGAACACCGAGGCCGAAGGCCACGCCCAGATGGACCTGGCTTTCTCGCGCGGCGTCAATTTCATCGACACTGCCGAGCTCTATCCGATCCCGCCCAAGGCGGAGACGCAGGGGCGGACCGAAAAGATCATCGGCAGCTGGATGAAGGCCAAGGGCAACCGCGACAAGGTGATCTTGGCCTCGAAGGTCGTCGGCCGCACGGCCAACAGCTGGTTTCGCGGCGACAGGCCGTCGCAACTGGTGCGCGCCGATATCTTTGACGCCATCGACAAGTCGCTGGCCAAGCTCGGCACCGACTACATCGACCTCTATCAGATCCACTGGCCGGAGCGGGATATCCCCTGGGGCGCCAACCCGACGCGCGTCGGCGCCGTGTCGCCACGCGCCGATTCCGTCGGCGCACCGGCCGGCGAAACGCCGATCGCCGAGACGCTTGCCGTGTTTGACGAATTGGTGAAGGCAGGAAAGATCCGGCATTTCGGCCTGTCGAACGAGAGTTCCTGGGGCGTGATGCGGTTCCTTGCCGAAGCCGACCAGGGTATCGGCCCGCGCGTCGCGTCGATCCAGAACGCCTATAATCTCGTCAACCGCACCTTCGAGGTGAATCTCGCCGAGGTCTGCGAGCGCGAGCAGGTGTCGCTGCTGCCCTATTCGCCGCTGGCGCAGGGCTATCTCACCGGCAAGTACGACCACGGCGCGCGGCCTCAGGGCTCGCGCACGCAGCTGTTCAATCGCGGCCAGCGCTACGAGACGCCAGGTGCCGCCGAGGCACAACTCGAATACAATGAGCTGGCGCGCTCCTTTGGCCTGGAGCCGGCACTGTTTGCCAACGCCTTTGTCTCGAGCCGGCCGTTCGTGACCTCGAACATCGTCGGCGCGACGACCGTTGCGCAGCTCGATATGGCGCTGTCTTCCGTCGACGTCGTCTGGACCGACGAAATGCAGAAGGCGGTGGATGCGATCCACCAGCGGGTCGGCAATCCCTGTCCTTGAACGGGGATTGCTGGCCGAATATCCAACGATTACAATGGGAGAAGGGCGGCAATGAATTTTCCGATCGAGGCTATCCGGGGAAAATTTCCCGCTCTCTCTCTGACCGACAAGGGCCGCCGCCGCATCTATCTCGACAACCCTGCCGGCACGCAGGTGCCACAGGCAGTGGCGGATGCGGTATCGCGCTGTCTCTTGACCACCAATGCGAACCTTGGCGGCTACTTCGAAACGACGATTGCCGCGCAGGCCGTCGTCGATGAGGCACATGAGGCCATGGCCGATTTCCTCGGCGCCGCAAGTCCTGAGGAAATCATCATCGGCGCCAACATGACGACGCTGACCTACCACATCTCGCGCACGCTCGGCCGCACGATGCAGCCCGGTGACGAGATCATTCTCACCCGCATGGACCATGAGGGCAACGTCTCGCCCTGGCTGCAACTGGCCGAGGATCACGGCCTCGTCGTGCGCTGGCTGCCGTTCGACGAAACCAGCTGGCAGGTCGAGGAGGCGACGCTGGCTGGCTTGCTTTCGGAGAAGACACGGCTGGTCGCGTTGAACTACGCCAGCAATTTGACCGGTTCGATCAACCGGGTGAAGGCGCTGACTGCGATAGCCAGGAATGCCGGTGCGCTGGTCTATGTCGATGCCGTCCAATTCGCGCCGCACGGCCTGATCGACGTGCAGGAGCTCGGCTGCGATTTTTTGATCTGCTCGGCCTACAAATTCTTCGGACCGCATATGGGCATATTGTGGGGCCGCCGTGATGTCATCGAGACGCTGGAGCCCTACAAATGCCGCTGCTCTTCCAACGGTCTGCCGGAGCGGTTCGAACTCGGCACGCCGCAGATCGAGCTGATGGCCGGCCTCACCGCCGCGGTCGACTACTTTGCCGACCTTGGCGCGGCGGCGGGCGAGGGCGGTTCAAGAAGGCAGAAGATCGCCAAGGCGTTCGCGGCTTCGATCGCATACGAAAACCCGTTGGCGCAACAACTGATCGACAGCCTGTCCGATATCGAGGGCTTGACCGTCCACGGCATCACTGACCCGAAGCGGCTCGGCGATCGCGTGCCGACGGTTTCCTTCACGGTCGAGCGCATCGTGCCGGAGACAATCGTGCGGCAGATGAACGCCGAAAATATCTTCCTGTGGTCCGGTCACAACTACGCCTGGGAGATCGTCCACCAGCTCGGCATTCCAGCCGAGCATGGCGTCGTGCGCATCGGCATTGCTCACTACAACACGGCAGCCGAAATCGACGAAACGCTGGAAAGTGTGCATCGGGTCATCGCCATGCTCAGGCAGCAGCGCTCCTGACGCTGGCTTGAGCATTCACCGCATCTTGCCGCCGAAACCAGTGAGGAACGCCGTGAGATTGTCGCCGAGTTCGTCGCAGAGGTAGCCGCCCTCCTGGACGATGAC
>NZ_RZQE01000453.1:0-4815 GCF_004022955.1 Mesorhizobium sp. M7A.F.Ca.US.002.01.1.1
GCTCCGCCGAGGATGCGGGCGATCGGCGTCAGCCCATACTTTTTCACCGCCGCCTCGGAGGCAACGATCAGCGCCGCCGCGCCGTCATTGACGCCGGAGGCGTTGCCGGCCGTCACCGTGCCGCCCTGCCGGAACGGCGTCGGCAGCTTGGCCAGCGCCTCGACCGTTGAGCCCGCGCGGGGGTGTTCATCCTTGCTGACAATGAGCGCATCGCCCTTGCGCTGCAGGATGGTCACTGGGGTGATCTCCTTCGCCAATCTTCCATTGGCTTGTGCGGCGACGGCCTTGTTCTGGCTGCGCACTGCGAAAGCGTCCTGGTCGGCCCGCGACACCGAAAAATCCTCGGCGACGTTCTCGCCGGTTTCCGGCATGGAATCGACGCCATACTGCTTCTTCATCAGCGGGTTGACGAAGCGCCAGCCGATGGTGGTGTCGTAAATCTCGGCATTGCGCGAGAACGCCGTGTCGGCCTTGGGCATGACGAAGGGTGCCCGGCTCATCGATTCGACGCCGCCCGCGATCATCAGCTCCGCCTCGCCGGCCTTGATGGCTCGGGCGGCAATGGTCAGCGCATCCATGCCGGAGCCGCACAGGCGATTGACGGTCGAGCCCGGGACCTCCTTTGGCAGCCCTGCCAGCAGCAGCGCCATGCGCGCTACGTTGCGATTGTCCTCGCCGGCCTGGTTGGCGCAGCCATAGACGACATCGTCGATCGCCTGCCAGTCGATGCCGGCATTGCGCTCAACCAGTGCCCTCAGCGGGATGGCGCCTAGATCGTCCGATCGTACCGAAGACAGCGAACCGCCGAAGCGGCCGATCGGCGTGCGGATGTAGTCGCAGATATAGGCCTCGGCCATGTCATGCAGCCTTTGCTTTTCCGGTTCCCTCATGCGCCGCCTTGGTGCGGGCCTGCAGGTCGCGCAATGTCTTCAATTCGAGTTCGCTTGGCGCCGGTGTTTCGTCAAGCGCCTCCGCGAACTTTACCACCCAGCCACAGCTCTCCTGCACCTGCTGGCGGGTGACGCCCGGATGCAACGACACGACGGTGAATTCCTTGGTCACCGGATCCGGCTTCCAGATGGCGAGATCGGTGATCAGCAAGGTCGGACCTGATGTGTCGATGCCAAGCCGCTTGCGATGATCGCCACCCTCGCCATGGCCGAAGGAGGTGAAGAAGTCGATCTTCTCGACCATGCCGCGCTTGGTCTGCGCCATTGTGATGTAGATCTGCTTCGACGAGGTCGCGATCTCCGGCGCGCCGCCGCCGCCGGGCAGTCTGGTCTTGGGATGGAAATAGTTGCCGATGACGGTGGTGTTGATGTTGCCGAACTTGTCGAGCTGGGCCGCCCCCAAAAAACCGATCGAGATGCGGCCACCCTGCAGCCAGTAGCGGAACATCTCCGGCACCGCGACGGTGGTGACGGCGGTCTCGCACAATTCGCCATCGCCGATCGACAGCGGCAGCACATCGGGCGCGGTGCCGATCGTGCCGCTCTCGTAGATCAGCGTGATGTCAGGCGCATGCGTCAGCCGCGCCACATTGCAGGCCGCGGACGGTGCGCCGATGCCGACGAAGCAGACATCGTCATTCCTGAGCGCCCTGCTGGCGGCGATCGTCATCATCTCGTTGGGGGTGAAACCCAATGGATTGTCGCTCATGCCGCTTTCCTCAAATGCTCGACCCGGGCCGCGAAATCGCCGGCGCTCTTCTCCAAGACATTGGCCTGCATCCACGCCTGGAATTTGTCACGGTCGGCGGCGATCTCGTCCCATTCGAGATAGGCGGCATTGTCACGCGCATAATAGCCATGTGCGTAGGACGGGTGCGAGCCGCCTGGCACGACGGATATCGCCGCGATCGTCCAGCGCGGCAGCACGGTCAGATTGGGGTGCAGATCGTCGAAATTGTCGACCACTTCCTCCACCGTCACCACCGCTCGCTTGGCCGCCAGCACCGCTTCCTTCTGGATGCCGATGATGCCTTCGACCAGCACATTGCCTTGTCTGTCGGCCTTCTGCGCATGGATGAAGGTGACGTCAGGCCTGATCGAAGGAACAGCCGCCAGCACCTCGCCGGTGAACGGACAGGTGACAGACTTGATGTTCGGATTGACCGCCGCGAGGCCAGCACCGCGATAGCCGCGAAACACCGCGCAGGGCAGACCGGCCGCGCCCGCCTCATAGGCATTGGCCATGCCGGCATGGCTGTGCTCCTCGATCTCGATCGATCTGGGGAAACCGTTCTCGATGGCGTCGCGGGCGCGCCGCAGCAGGCCGACGCCGGGATTGCCGACATAGGAGAAGACGATTTTCTTCGCCATGCCCATACCGATCATCTGGTCGTAGATCAGGTCCGGCGTCATGCGGACCAGGGTCAGGTCGCGAAAACCCTGACGGATCGCCTCATGCGCCGCCGCCGTCGGGATCAGATGGGTGAAACCCTCGAAGGCGACCGTGTCATCATCGTTCAAATTCTCCGCAACAGCCTGTTTGAGCGGCAGGAACTTGACCATCGCATCGGCTCCGGGTTCAAAAAGTTCGTATTGCGAACATATGTTTTATATGCGATACTTTCTACGCTGGGGGAGGGCGAGGAGTCAATCCTGGCGTCGATGCCGTTCCCGCGGAGTTGAGATGGACGAAGAAGCCGCTTCCCGTGATCATGTCGGCTCGCTCGAGCGCGGCCTTGCCGTCATGGAGATCCTGGCTCGGCATCCCTCGGGCATGACGCTGACCGAAATGGCCGAGGAAGCGGGCCTGACCCGCGCCGGCGCCCGCCGCTTTCTGCTGACGCTCACCGCCACCGGCTATGCAACGCAAGCCGGCCGCGTGTTCTCGCTGTCGCCACGCTTGCTGACGATCGCCCGCACCTGGCTCGGCGGCGCCTCGCTCTGGGCCTTCGCCGCACCCATCATGCGCGCGGTCGCCGCACAGCTGAACGAGGCCTGTTCGGCGGCGATCCTGTCGGGTGCCGATGTCGTCTATGTCGCCCGTATTCCCGGCCGCCGCATCCTCAGCGTGTCGCTCGATGTCGGCACCAGGCTGCCGGCCTATTGCACCTCGATGGGACGCATCCTGCTTGCCGGTCTGACGCCTCAGGAATTGGACGCATTCCTCGGCCAGGCGACGATCGAGAGACGGACGCCGAAGACGATCACCGACAGGTGTTTGTTAGCCAACGCCATCGGCAAGGCGAAAGCGGACGGCTTTGCCATCGTCGACGAGGAACTGGAACTCGGCCTGCGCTCGATCGCCGTGCCGATCCGCGACCGCGCAGAACGCACGGTCGCGGCCATCAACGTCTCGACGCAATCGGCGCGGTTCTCCGTCGCGGAGATGGAGCGGGAGATTCTGCCGGCGCTGCTGGAGGCCAGGCAGCGGATTGAAGATTTTTTTGTGGTTTAAGAGGCCTTCTCCAACAACCTTCACCGTCGGCGGGACAGCGCCCCCCTCTGCCCTGCCGGGCATCTCCCCCTCTTGGGGGGAGATCGGACGTCACGCCGGCTTTCGCCAATCTCCAACGACGCAGGAATGGGCGAAGCCACCAATCTGCCAATCTCCCCCCTTGAGGGGGAGATGTCCGGCAGGACTGAGGGGGGCGCGAAGGATCGCGGCGTTTTGCAATTCGCCGCCGCCCCGCCGACCCTCAATGCTTGATGCGATCCCGCATGGCATACCACAGCATGCCCAGCACATAGAGCGGACCGCGCAGCGCCGTGCCGCCGGGGAATGGCATCGGGGTGAGCGTCGAGAACAGATCGAGCCGCGAGGCGTCGCCGGCGATCGCCTCGGCCAGGAGCTTGCCCGACAGCGTCGACAGGATGACGCCCTTGCCGGAATAGCCATGCGCGAAATAGACCTCGCCATAGTGCCCGACATGCGGCAGCCTGGATGTCGTCACCGACACCAGCCCGCCCCAGGCGTGATCGATGCGGCAGCCCTGAAGTTGCGGGAAGGTGGCTTCCATATGCGGCCGCACGAAGCCGGCGATATCGGCCGGCGGTGACGGCGTGTAGCGCTCGCCGCCGCCGAACAGCAGCCGGCCGTCCGCCGACATCCGGTAATAGTTGACGACGAAGCGTGTGTCGGACACCGCGACATTGGCCGGGATGACATTGCGCTTGCCCTCCAGCGGCTCGGTGGCGACGATGTAGTTGCCAACCGGCATGATGCGGCTGTTGACGCGCGGCTCCAGCCCATCGAGCAGAGCGTCACCGGCCAGCACGACATGTTTTGCACGCACCGATCCCTTTGCCGTCGAGATCCGGATCGAAGGCTCACGCTCCAGCTTCACCGCCACCGAATTCTCATGGATGACGACGCCGGCAGCAATCGCCGCGCGGGCAAGGCCGAGCGTGTAGTTCAGCGGATGCATGTGGCCGCCGAGCGGCTCATACATCGCGCCATGATAGGGTGTGTCGACCTTGGCTCGGGCTTCCGCCGCCGACAGGATTTCGGCGTGCGGGAACTTCATCACCGTAGCCAGGCACTCGACCTCTTCCTCGAGATCCTTGAGGTCGGAACCGTTGACCGCGCCGACCAGATGGCCGGTCAGCCTGAGATCGCAATCGATGGCATGGCGCTCGATGATGTCGAGCACCAGCCCACGCGCCTCGAACGCAAGATCGAACAGCACCTTTGCCCGCTCCGGCCCGTAGAGCTTGACCAGGCCCTTGGCGCCCTTGCGCAGGCCGGGGATCATCTGGCCGCCATTGCGGCCCGACGCCCCCCAACCGATCTTGCCGCCTTCGAGCAGCACCACCTTCAACCCGCGCTCGGCGGCGTGAAGGGCGGCCGACAGGCCGGTGCAGCCGC
>NZ_RZQE01000454.1:0-4805 GCF_004022955.1 Mesorhizobium sp. M7A.F.Ca.US.002.01.1.1
GTGCTGGAACGAGGTGCCGCAGCAGCCGCCGATTATTTTGGCGCCGCCATCGACGGCGAGCCTGACATAGTCGGCCATCAGTTCGGGTGTGCCGGAATAATGGATTTCGGTGCCGCGGAATTCGGGAATGCCGCAATTGCCCTTGACGATCACCGTTGCCTCCGGCTTCGCCTCGGTCATGTCGAGCAGCGAGGCCAGGATGTCAGACGCGCCGACGCCGCAATTGGCGCCAACGCCAAGCGGCGCCTGCGACAGCCCGTCGGTGACGCCGTGGATATCCCTGGGTAGCAGGCCCATCATGGTGCGGCCGGCGGTGTCGAAGGAACCGGTATAGGTGTAAGGCAGGCCGACGCGGATGGCAGCCTCGGCGGCGGCGCGGATCTCGTCGGGAGCAGACATCGTCTCGATCCAGGCGACTTCGGCGCCGCCTTCCTTGAGACCCTCGATCTGCTCGGCGAAGGCGTCGACCGCCTCGTCGTAGGTCATGGCGCCGAGCGGCACCAGCAATTCGCCGGTCGGGCCGACCGAACCGGCGACGATCACCTTGCGGCCGGCCTTGTCGGCGACAGCACGGGCGATCTCGGCGGCGCGCTTGTTCAGCGCATGCACACGGTCCTGCGCATGATGCAGCTTCAGCCGGTGGCGGGTGCCGCCGAACGAGTTGGTGAGGATGATGTCGGCCCCGGCATCGACGAAATTCTGATGCAGGCTGGTGATGGTGTCAGGCGCCGTCTCGTTGAGCAACTCGGGCGCCTCGCCGGCTTCCAGCCCCATGGCGAACAGGTTTGTGCCGGTGGCGCCATCGGCCAGCAGCACGCCCTTTTCGGCCAGCAGAGCATCGATCGGGTTGGTGGTCGTCATCGGATTGGCTTTCATGTTTCGAAGTCGAATAAGGATATAAAGAAGTCTTTATGTGTAGTCAATGGAATGGCGGCAACGCGGCCACCAATGCGGAGGCCGGTTTCCGTCCGAAGGATCATTGTTGCCGAAGATCAGACAGTGCCTGTTGGGAACGACATGCCGGCCAGTCTGTGCGCGAAGCCGGACGCCTCGTGCGCATTGATGTCGGCGGCCCGGATCAGATTGTCGAAATGCTGGATCAACGTCTGGATCGGCTGGGTGGCGTTGAGCACCAGATACATGTCGCCGACATAGATGGCGGCGCGATAAGGGCCGAAGATTGTGTAGGGGATCGAATAGCGCATGCGCCCGTCATAGAGAAACAGCCGGAAGGTCGGATAGAGGTCGTCGAGCAGCGTCGCCATGTGCAGCAGCTGCGCGCGCCGGTCGGCTTCGGGGAAACGGTCCCAGACACCCAGCCCGCGGGCAAATATCTCCAGCGTGTGGCGCGGCATGCAGACTTCCATGTCGGTCTCAGGCCGCCTGTTGTAGTCGATGCGGTATTGCGTTTCGCCGGCCTGCGCCAGGCGGCTCTTGTTGGCGATGCCGGCTTCGTAGTCGACCAGCGCTTCGGTGCGCAGAAGATCGGGAATGCCGGCAGGCACGTAGCGGATCTTGGTGCCTGCCGCCTCGGCATGCCATTTGGCCAACAGCGTGCGGTCGAAACCATCCGGTGCCTCTTCGATCTCCAGGCTTTCGCGGATTTCGCCGGTGAGACCTTCGTCCTGGCTGAGGCCGAGGAGCCAATCGAGCGACACCTTGAACTCGGCGGCGATGTTGAGCAGTGTTTCGGCGCGGGGCAGGCGCGTCGAGGCGCCCGACAGCAGTTGCGACAGCGCCGAGCGGTCGATGCCGACCGCGGTTGCGAAGGCCGACTGATTCAGGTCGGAGCGTGTCAAGAGCATCTTCAGTCGCTCGCGGAAGATCGTCGACAGGTCGCGCTTGTCCATGTCCGTGCTCCACCTGGATTGAGGAAAAATTTGCGCCGGAACCGCTCCGAGGGTGGCGTTAGGCGTAAATGAATCCCTAAGTCTGTTTACAATGTATAACATGTGCGGTCAAAAATGCGCAATCGCAACAGTTCGTGCACTTTGTCTCGTTGAGTGGAATCATTTCTCCTGACACAATGCTGTCAGGAATCAATTGGGATTCCGGCGACTGAGGGGCAGTGGTCGATAGCATGACGAGCAAGAGCATCAGGCGACACAGCGTACGGGCCATTGAGTGGCCAACCGTGGTACTCGCCTTCTTCTGCTACGCGACATGGCTCGCCACCGGTTTCCTGCTCTGGCCTTCCTATCCCGTCCTGGCGCTCGCCGTCCTCGCCTTCACCGCCGCATTGCAGTCGTCGATCATGCACGAAGTGCTGCACGGGCATCCGACGCGCAACGCGCGGGTCAACGAAGCCTTCGTGTTTCTGCCGATCGGTCTGGTCTGGCCGTTCCGCCGCTTCAAGACCATTCATCTGCGTCACCACGCCGACGAGCGGCTGACCGACCCGCTCGATGACCCGGAAAGCTATTATCAGGCGCTCTGGCAGCATGACGAGCTGCCGCCGACGATGAAATTCCTGCTCAAGATCAACAACACCATGGCAGGCCGCTTCGTGCTCGGCCCGTGGCTGTCCTGCGTCGGCTTCTTCATCGACGATGCCAAGCAGGTGATCGCCGGCGACAAGCCGATCCGCAAGGCCTGGCTGCTGCATGCGATCGGCCTGGCCGTCGTGCTGCCGATCGTTCAGTTCGGCTTCGGCATCCCGCTGTGGCTTTACATTCTGGTGCCGGTCTGGCTCGGCCAGTCGCTGATCTCGATCCGTACGTTCGCCGAGCATCAATGGTCGGAACATCCGGAAGGCCGTACGGTGATCGTCGAGCGCTCGCCGCTGTCGTTCCTGTTCCTCAACAACAATCTGCATTTCGTCCATCACAAGACCCCGACCGTGGCCTGGTACAAGCTGCCCAAGCTGTTTCGCGACCGCCGTGAGGAATGGCTGCGGATGAACAATGGCTATGCCTATCCGAATTATTTCGCGCTGGTCAAAGCCTATGCGTTCAAGGCGAAAGAGCCGATCGTGCACCCGGTGCTGCGGCGTGCGCCTGAGCCGGGCAGGGCCTTCAAGCCGCGCATCAGGGCGCGCAGCATCAGCGGGCTCGGCAGTGCGCCGGTTCCCGCCGAGCCGCCCAAGGAATAATTCCGGCCTACCCGGAATCCGTGTCGGCCAATTCTGATTGGACGCCGCGTTTTCGCGATCCTTTTTCCAGACATGATGATTTGATATCGGCATGAGTGAATTGGTTGCGGCGTTGCCGATGTATGATTGGCCCGAAATGCGCGATGAGGTCGACGCGCAATGGGTGCTGCTGCGCGATGCGTTTCGGCAAAAGGGGATCGACGCGCCGGGAGCCATCGTGCGGCGCAATGGCGACCTGCCGCCGGTGCCGGGCGGAATTCGCGATGCTGCCGGTGCATTGATCGCACCCGATCCCGCGACATTGCCACCGGATGAACTCGATTTCCATAGATTGTGGCTGCATCCTTTGCTGCTGTTCGCGCAGACCTGCTGGGGGCCGATGGAACTTGGCCTGTCCAGGCATGTGCAGGTGGTCGGCCAGCCGAGCTATGACGCCTATGAAGGCGGGCAGGGCGAGCTCTATTCGAGCGCTCTGGTGATGCGGATAGGCGAGGGACCGGAAGTTCGATCGCCTACGGATGGCAGCGCTCTCATCCCGCTCGATCTGATCCGCGGCAAGCGCTTCACCTTCAACAGCCTCGATTCCATGTCGGGCATCATTGCGCTGACGCGCGACCTGCAAGCGGCCGGCGAAGGCTTGGACATCTTTTCGTCGCGTAGCGAGAGCGGCGGTCACCGCGCTTCAATCGTCGCCATTGCCGAGGGCAGGGCCGATGTTGCAGCGATCGACTGCGAAAGCTGGGCGCTGGCGCAGCGCTTCGAGCCAGCAGCGCGGAAAGTCGCGATCGTCGGCTGGACCGGACGGCGCAAAGGCCTGCCGTTCATCACGGCGAGGGCAACACCGGAAAAGACAGTCAGGGCAATGCGAGAAGCGCTTGCCGGACTATCCGAGCAGCCTCGTATCCAGCGGGTAGGTTGAGAGCTGTTCGTTGCCGGTCTCGGTGATCAGGATCTGCTCTTCGAGCTTGACGCCTTCGCGCCCGCCAAGCCGGCCGATATAGCTTTCCACGCACAGCACCATGCCAGGTTCCAGCACGCCGTCCGGCGTGTCCGATGTCCAGTCGCTGGCATGCGGCAAGGTCGGGTATTCATCGGCCAGACCGACGCCGTGATAGAGCACGCCGTAGCGCGTCGGGAAGCAGTCACCCGGCGGCACCGCCGAGGCTTCGACGAGGGCGCGAAACGAGATGCCTGGCTGCATCAGAGCCATGTTGTGTTCGATCTGGTCGGCGGCGATGCGGAACAGGGCGCGCTGTTCATTCGACGGGTTTGCATCGCCGCACAGCCAGGTGCGCGACAGGTCGGCGCAGAAGCCGTAGGGGCCGATCAGGTCGGTGTCGAAGGCGACGAGATCGCCAGCCTCGATCTTTCGCGAAGAGCATTCCTGGAACCACGGATTGGTGCGCGGGCCTGACGTCAGCAGTCGCGTCTCGATCCACTCGCCGCCGCGCGCGATGTTGCCACGATGCAATTCCGCCCATAGCTCGTTCTCGGAAATGCCCGGCTTCAGCGCCTGTTCCATCTCGCCCATCGCCGCTTCGCAAGCGACAATCGCCCGGCGCATGGCGAGGATTTCGTCCGGCGATTTGATCAGCCGCGCGTTCTCCATCACTGCTTCGCCATTGCCGATGGAAATGCCGAGGCGAGCCAGCTCCTCGACGCCTTCGGGATTGATGTGGTCGACAGCGATGCGGCTGTTGCCGCTACCATGTTC
>NZ_RZQE01000455.1:0-4797 GCF_004022955.1 Mesorhizobium sp. M7A.F.Ca.US.002.01.1.1
GCTCGAACACCTCGGCGCGCAACGCCTCGAAACTCTTCCCGCCGCGACCGATATGGGCCGCGACCAAGTTTTCCTCCACCGTCAGGCGCTGGAAGATCTGGCGGCCTTCCGGGCAGTGGGTGATGCCGAGACGCACGACCTGTTCGGGGCGCATCCCGGTGATGTCGCGGCCCTCGAACGCGATGCTGCCTGCGGTGGGCCGCGCCACGCCGGAAACGGAATTGAGCAGCGTCGTTTTGCCGGCGCCGTTCGGACCCAGGATGACGACGATCTCGTGCGGATCGACGTCAATGCTGATGGCCTCAAGAACGCCGACGCGCCCGTATCCCGAGCTGAGCCCGGCGATTCTGAGCAGCGGCCCGGATGTCGTCGATGTCATTGGCGGTTCCCAGATAGGCGAGTTGGACGTCGGTGCTTGCCTGCACTTCGGCGGGCGTGCCCCGGAAGAGCAGTTTCCCATGATGCATGACGATGATGCTGTCGCAGAGTGTCATGACGAGATCCATGTCGTGCTCGACGACGATCATGATCCGGTCGGGCGAACGCAACGCGGTGAGTTTTGCCGTCAGTTCCGCCGTCTCGTGGTGGTTCAATCCGGCGGCGGGCTCGTCGAGCAGCAGGACGCGCGGATTGGCGACCAAGGCGCGGGCGATCTCCAGCATGCGTTGTCGGCCATAGGGCAGGCCCCCGGCATCGACGTCGGCGTAGCCCTGAAGGTCAAAAAACCGCAGGATTTCCATGCATTTCTCACGCCGGCGCCGGCGCTGGGCGTTGGCATAGGGTGGCCAGATCACTTCCCTCCAGGCGGCCGCAACCTCGGCGGGATAGAAACAGACTTCAAGGTTCTCGATCGCCGACATCTGGTCGAAGAGGCGGATGTTCTGATAGGTGCGGGCAATTCCCGAATTGGCGATCTGGTATTTCTTGAGTTTGTCGAGACGCTTGCCGTCGAGCGTGATCGAGCCCGACGACACTGTGTAGGAACCAGCCGTCATGTTGATCAGCGTCGACTTGCCGGCGCCGTTCGGTCCGATCACGCCGTGGATTATGCCGGGAGCGAAGTCGGTCGACACGCCGTCGATGGCGACGACCTCGCCATACACCTTGCGAAGGCTCTGAAAGACCAGCGTCATTTTCCGAAAAGCCCTCGGATCAGTTTCTCCGGCCCGAAGCTGCGCGGCACGATGCCGGCCGGGCGCGCGATGATCAGCGAGATCATCAAAAGACCGAGGAAGAGGATGCGCCATTCGGCGAACTCGCGCAGCAGCTCCGGCAGCAGGATCAGGATTGCCGCGCCGGCGACGATGCCGAAGATGTTGCCGATGCCGCCGACCACGATCATCAGCACGATCAGCACCGATTCCTGCAGCGTGAAGCTTTCCGGGCTGACGAAACGCTGCGATGCGGCGAAGATCGCGCCGGCTATGGAACCGATCGTGGCCGAGGTGGCGAAAGCGGCAAGCTTGGCATTGGTGGTGTTGATGCCGATGCCGCGCGCGGCGTCCTGGTCCTCGCGGATCGCCGCCCACGCCTTGCCGAGGATGGAGCGCTCGAGCCGCCAGACCACGGTGCCGACGATGAGCACGGTGATCAGCAGCAGCCAGAAGAAGTCGATCGGCCGGGCAATCTGTATGCCGAGGATCGACGCCTTGTCCAGCCGGGCAATGCCTTGCGGCCCTCCGGTCAGCCAGTCGAGATTGTTGATGATGATGCGGATGATCTCGCCGAAGCCAAGTGTGACGATGGCCAGATAGTCGCCGCGCAATCGCAACACCGGAATGCCAAGCAATATGCCGGTGACCGCACCCAGGCAGGCGGCGACGAGCAGGATGAGCAGGAACGGCATATGCAGGCCGAGCTGCGGGCTTGCCAGCAGCCCATAGCTGTAGGCGCCGACCGCGTAGAAGGCGACGAAGCCGAGATCCAGCAGCCCGGTATAGCCGATCACGATGTTCAGGCCGATGCCGAGCAGGATGTAGATCAGCAGGCTGTTGAGGACACGGACATGGTAGTTGGGCAGGAAGGGCGTGGTCATGATCAGCGCGATCGCGATGGCGAAGACGAGCCAGGAGATGGTCCGGTTCGCACGCGGCCGGGCCGCGGCGAGAGTGTCGGCGGCGGCCATCAGAATTCCCTCTTGTACACGATGCTTTCCTCGGAGACGGCCTCGCCAAGTATACCGGCAGGACGGACCAGAAGCACGAGTATGAGGATCGCAAAGGCGAGAACGTCGCGATACTCGGTGCCGAGCACGCCGTTTGTGACAATGGGCAGCAGCGCGGTTCCCCACACTTCGATGAAAGCCAGGATGAAGGCGCCGAGCATGGCGCCGGGGATTGAACCGATGCCGCCGAGGATGGCCGCGGTGAAGGCCTTCAGCCCGATGACGGCGCCCATGCTGGGCGACATGATGCCATAGTAACTGGAATAGAGGATGCCGCCGGCAGCGCCGAGAAGCGGCCCGACGAAGAACACCATCGAGATGGCGCCGTTGACGTTGATGCCAAGCAGTTGTGCGGTCGGTCGGCTTTCCGATACGGCGCGCACGATGATGCCGATACGGCTCCGGTTGACCAGGACATGCAGGCCGAACATCAGCACGAAGGCGGCGATCAGGATGCCGATCTGCATCAAGGTGATGGTGCCGCCCATCACCTGATACCGGACGACGGGGAAGAAGCTGGGAAAGGCGACCGGCTGTGGGCCGGCCAGGATCTGCACCCCGGTGACGAGCGACAATGAGACGCCGAGCGAGGACAGCATCGGCGCGAGCCGGGTGGAGCTTCTCAGCGGTTTGTAGGCGACCCTTTCGATGCCGACGCCAATGAGCCCGACGAGGAAGATCGCCACGAGAAAGGCCGCGGTCAGCGCCAGCGCGCCCGACATCCCGACATCGCCGACCAGCAGGCTGAGCGCCAGAAACGCTACATAGGCGCCGAGCATGAACATCTCGCCATGGGCGAAGTTGATCATGCGCAACACGCCGTAGACCATGGTGTAGCCGAGCGCGATCAGGGCGTAGATCGAGCCGATGGTCAGGGCATTTACCGTTTGTTGAATAAGATTTCCCAGCATGGGCCGGCGTCCTGTGCCTGCAACCCCATGGACCGGTCGAACCGGGAAGGGGAATGGTCGACGTGGCCGCCCGTACTTGCGGCAGGCACGCCCGTCAACAGGTGAAGGAGCCGCTTCGCGCGTAGCGATGCGGCTCCGGCGGTCTGGCTGCTATTTCGAACCGACGAGATGGAAGCCCGTTCCCTCCACCTTGTAGAGGTAGGATGGGGCGACTTTGAGTTCGCCGGTTTCGTCGAATTCCAGCTCGCCGACGACGGTCTTCGCCTTGACTGCATGCAATGCTGCGTTGAGGTCCTCACGCGTGAGGCCTTTCGTCGTTTTCAGCACCTGTTCCAAAATCTGGCCCTGTACATAGCCGTAGATCGAATACGGGCCGGCTTCCTCACCATACTTCGCCTTGTAGAGTTTGGCGAAATCGGCGATCTCGGGGGAGGCATCCATCGGCGGCACCTGGATCGCGACAAGCGTGCCCTGGATATTGGCTTCGCCCGCCTGTTTGATGAGGTCCGGCGTGTAGCCGCCGTCCGGCACCATTAGCACGGCGGCGATACCTTGCTCGTGCATCTGCTTGGCAAACAGCGCAAGCTGCGGCATGACGGCGCCGAGATAGATCGCATCGGGCTTCTTGGACTTGATCTGGGCCAGCACAGCGGTGAAGTCCACGTCGGACGGCGCCACGGCAATGGTATCGAGGACCTTGCCGCCGCCGGTTTCGAAGTTCTTGGCGAAGATTTCGGAAATGCCCTGGCCGAAGACCTGCTTGTCGTTGACGATCACGGCAGTCTTGGCGCCGAGCTTGCCCAGCGCATATTCGGCTGGCAACAATGCGCCGGCCAGATCGTTGGCCACCGGGCGCACCATGAACTTGTAGCCCTGCTTGGTGAGAGACGGATTGGAGCCGAAGGTCATGGTCGGCAGCGTGCAGTCTTCATAGATCGGCAGCGTCGACTGGGCGACGCCGGAATTGAAGTTCACCAGGCCAAGCACGACCTTGTCATTGTCGCAGAATTTCTGGGCGACGAGCGTTCCCTCGCGCGGGTCGGCCTTGTCGTCCTGCTGGTCATAGGCAATGGTGACGCCATTGACGCCGCCATCGGCGTTCAGCCTGTCGACGTAGAGCTTGAAGCCATTGTGCCAGGTGCTGCCGAAATAGGCCTGCGCGCCCGAGAGCGGCGCGGACATTCCGACGGTAATCTGCTCGGCCATGGCCGGCGCTGCAAAAAGCGAGGCGCCGAGAAGAAGTGTGGCGATAGATTTTTTCATCATGGTTCCCCTTAGCTGCTGACTACGACAGGGGGAGGCCGTTGCGGTCTTCTTCCCCGTGTAAGCCCATCGAAGCAGACAAAGGGATCGTCGTCAAGAAAGTGTCGACACTATTGCGTTCAATTTTGTGCTCAGATATCGATTATGCGTCGCGAGCCCTTCGGCGACGCTTCAGCTCGGCGCCATTGTCGGGCGCGAAAACCTTGAGCAAGGCGTCCTTGAGCGCTTGCTGCGTGGCGGAGACGGTCATTTCGATATGTTCGCGCAACAGTTTCGCGCCGTTCTCGGCATCGCGCTTGACGGCAGCCTCGACGATGGCCGAATGGGAGGTGATCTGCGCCTTGTCATGCGAAGGATGTTCGATCTGGATGCGGCGGATGAAGCGGATGCGTGCATTGATGGAGCTGAGCTGGCCGACAAGTTCCGGATTTCCGGAGAGTTCGGCGATGAGCAGATGGA
>NZ_RZQE01000456.1:0-4790 GCF_004022955.1 Mesorhizobium sp. M7A.F.Ca.US.002.01.1.1
GCGACAATGGCAGCGAGTTCACCTCGAACGCCATCCTCTCTTGGGCGGATCAGAACCGCGTCGAATGGCATTACATTGCGCCCGGGAAGTCGATGCAGAACGGCTTCATCGAGAGCTTCAACGGCCGACTGCGCGATGAACTGCTCAACGAGACACTGTTTACCTCGCTGGCTCAGGCGCGCGTAGCCATCGCCCTGTGCCCGCCGACTACAGCACCGCCCGGCCGCACTCCCAAATCGCCTGGCAGACACCGGCCGAGTTCGCCAGCACCTTCAATCCGCGGCGGTCGCTCGCGCTGCGCTATGCCAAAGGCTCCGCGCCAGCGCCCGTCGCTTCACCCGCCCAGCAGGGCACAACCCACGCCGGAAACGAACTCAAACTGGATAAAAACTGGGGGCAACGCCACTCGCAATGCGGGGATATGAAGGGCTTGATGATGCTCAAGTGCAGCGCTTCCGCTGCCGCCACAAGGCGCTCAATTTCAGCCTGCGATAGCTTCTACGAACCTTTTGACCTAGGCATTTGGCGAACTCCGTTTTGAGGGGATCGCTGCAACGAGAATAATAATCCTATATTCCGAAGTGGGTGACCAGAGGGCTCGCTGGGGACACCTCTCAGGATGACTTGCGCAAGTACTAATTTAGTGAAACGTTAAATGCTTCTAGAGAGTAGACGCGAGAGACCCGGTCGGTCCAGTTATGGGGCGGCATTGAGCATAAATGTTTTTTCCGCGATTCCTAATCGGGATGTTCGCCACTTCGACCGTGGCGGCGATCTGGATTCTTCTAGCAACCGGCTCGTTCTGGAAGTCGCTTGCATGGACATTGCTGATCTTGATCATTTTCCAGGTGGGATATCTCGTATTCTCATTCGCGCTTTTCTACCAGTTTGGGACGAAGAGAACCGAAGAAAAACCAAACACTGCCGAGCTTACCCGTCGGGACGGTGGTGTCTCATCTGAAGGCGGCCGATGATGGTCCCGGCTAATCCAGTACGGGCACGTAAATTAGTGTTTGGTTGAAAGCGCCGCCACACAGTCTTCCAGGATGGCCAGGCGAAACCGGAGCCACTTTAATTCTTGGCCGACTTGCGCCAGCTTTAACATACCGGCCGAGCTCGCCACTCTTCGCCTCTGCTCCTCTTCCAAAGACGAGATTTTCACGCGCAACTCGAAGGCTTCTGTAGCCTTCGAGTTCCTAACTAACATCCGGGCACGCATATCCAACCCCACGCAGAAGAAACGTCGCCCTGAAATCGCACGGGCTGCGTTAAACTCTGGCGTTCAAATCATCGAGGATTTTAGTGATCACTAAAATAATGATCGATGCACCGAGGTATGTAGATTTCCATTGCATTGTGCGCGCCATCCATGAACTCCGTGGAAAAAACTCACAGTTGGGAAGACGACGAATGAGCGCAGGGGATCGTGCGCAAGGCCCAGCGATGGTTGCGGGCGACCCTTCAACATTGACAAACCGTATTGGTGAACTCGCCGGGCGAGGCCCCCCCAACTACTGCCTCAAGCCCGACGAGCTGCCCGGGATCAGCCGGCAACCGCCTTCGGTGCAAGACGGGTGCCAGCACTTCCGTCCTGAAGTGAGACAAACGGAGACCACCATGCGCGACGCGATCTGATGGAGCGACCAGGCAACGGCTGGACGCCATGGGCGAAGGGTGCCGGCGAACACGACATCGAGAAAATCTTGTGGATGGCTCGGGTGTTGCATTTCCCGAAACTGAACTCGAGCGCTTGGTTCGACGGCAGCGAACTCGACGGCATCGCTCATTGGGGCTTCCGCAGCGAGAAGTGGACCATGAAGGCGAAGCCGGCCGACCGGCAACCGCTGCCCGAGGTCTACGGGCTGGCGCGGGAAGCGCAGAAGCAGGCCGAGGTCGATCTCTTCCGGGCAAGGGCGAATGCGCGCTTCCTGCTGGCCACAGGCGGGCGTCAGCACGCGCAAGGTGCATCGCCGGCGTATGATGGCGGCCGGGAATGTAGGCGGCATTCGACTTTGGAGCACGACGCAGAAATCAAGCCTGGAGCGAAAAGATGCGAGCCCTTGCCCTCGCCACGAGGACAGATAGGGCATATGATTGAAGACAGCCGGCTCGGACTTGACGAGCTGGCTATTTGAGAGCGGGAAACGCCGCTTTAACTAAGGCGCTTGTTTCACGCGCTCTCATATTGCCCGCTGCGGCCGGCCTCTGCTTTGCGCGATCCCGGTCGCTACTGCACTAACCCCTGAAGGAGAAGTGAGCTTTTCACTGGAGGAGAAGTCATCATGCATTACCTTCCCAGACGTGAATTCATCATTCAAGGCGGAGCAGCCCTTGTAGCCCTGACGTCCTTTCAATCGCGGATTGCCTATGCCTTTCCAACCCGGGCCGGCGAGGAAGTCATCAAATGGCTCGATCAGCTGCCGCCGAACCCGGTACCGGAAGTCATCAAAAATCAGCTGGTGTGGGAGGATCTCGATTCCTGGGTGACGCCCAACGACAAGTTCTTTTCAATCGCGCATTTCAACCGGCCGGTCATCGACGAAACTACGTGGAAGCTCGAAATCGGCGGTTCCGTCAAAAAGCCAACAGCCCTGACGCTCGCCGACATCAGGGCTCGACCGCGCCAGGAAGTCACGTTCACGGTCGAATGTTCGGGCAATACTGGCCTACCGTTTTTCAATGGTGGGATTGGCAATGCTCGCTGGGCGGGTACGCCGCTCGCCCCGATCCTCAAGGAGGTCGGAGTCCTCGACAGTGGGATCGAGGTTGTCTTCTGGGGCACCGATGAAGGAGAAATAAAGCGAGCCGACGACATCAAGTTCACGCAGAACTTTGCGCGCAGCATGTCGCTCACCGACGCCATGGACCCCAAAAACATCCTCTGCTACGAGATGAACGGGACTCCCTTGCCTCCTGATAACGGCTTCCCGCTGCGGCTGATAGCGCCGGGCTGGTACGGGATCGCGAACGTGAAATGGCTCAAACGAATGGACGTGAGCGACCAGCGCTTCGAGAACCGGTTTATGGGACGCGATTATGTCACACTGCGCGAGGAGGAGCACAACGGAGAGACGGTATGGGTGGAAACCTCTGTCGGGCGGGCGCGCTTGAAGTCTGCACCGGCCCGGGTCACTCATATCGGCAGTGACCACCGGATCGTCGGGGCGGCCTGGGGCGCGCCGATCGACCGGGTCGAGGTGAAGATCGATGACGGGCCATGGATGCCGGCGGCCATCGACGAAACCGACAAGACGGACTTCGCTTGGAAGATATGGTCCGTCGACTGGCCCAAGCCCTCCGCCGGGGAGCACACAGTCACCTCGCGTGCGGTTAGTACTGGAGGGCAGGTCCAACCCGCAATGGACGATCCCATCATCGCCAAGAAGCATACCTACTGGGAAAGTAACGGTCAGGTGACGCGACGTATCGATATTCACTGACTGGCGGAAAGCCGTATCAAAGTGTCTGAGATCGACGTGACCCCATGTTTTTGGCATGGGGTCATCAAAGCCCGATGTCGCCACATCACCCCGATGTGGAACTCGATCCGCCGCTCTTCCGTGCGCTTCTGCGCTACTGCGCGCGGCGTGCTGGGATCGTCGGGCCTCTGGCAGCGCTCCTGCTACTACTCCCGTTTGAGCCGTCGCGTCATGGCTGAGCGCTCCTTTGCCGCAAGTTAGGCCTTGCGGAGGACTAGGGCCAGTTCACAATCTGAAGCGGAACGCTTCCGAAGCTGCCTTGGCGCCTCCGCGTCTTCTAGCGTCATGGTGATCGTCATTCGAGCAATCCCGACCAACGAAGGTACCATGACCAGAGGACCTTCCGCTTACGGCCACGCCGCACTCAGCTTCATCTAGTTTCCGATTCTCGGAGCCACCGAATGAACAGGTCAAGAATTCGCTGACGTCGTCCGTCGAGGGACATCGTTTTCGGCACGGTACGAAATCGGGGTCGGGGCTGGGAAAGGCGAACGATATCGCGGCTGTTGAGGAAGATGGCACGGTGAGATCAAGCGGTCAGCCTTCTGTCGAACTCCCTTCCTCCCGGGTTTGATGTAGTCTGGGCCGGTAGTCGCCGTCAGCCATGGAGTTGGATACCATGACGTATTTCGATCTAGGCACCTTCTCCCGCCGGCTGGACAACACGCCTTCCGAGGCGCAGATGTGGTTCGACCGGGGGCTGATCTGGCAATACGGATTTAACCACGAAGAGGCCATTGCCTGTTACGAGCGTGTGCTCGAAGTGGCGCCTACAAACGTCATGGCGCGGTGGGGAATTGCCCACTGTCTAGGTCCAAACTACAACAAGCTATGGACCTCCTTCGGGCCTGAAGAGCGTATTGTCGCTTTGACGCGGGCGCATGTATTGTTGGCGGAGGCGTGCCATCTGCCTGCAATCGAAGTCGAGCGCGCATTGCTTGATGCGCTGACGTCGCGGTTCCCTACTGACCCGGAGATTACGGATTATGGCCCTTGGACTGACGATTTCGCTGCAGCGATGCGCACAGTATACGAGAGTTTCCCTGACGATCTAGATGTGACCGCGATCTTTGTCGAGGCGCTGATCAACCGCACGCCTTGGGCGCTGTGGGATACTCGTACCGGGCAGCCTGCGGCTGGCACCTCGACGGAGGAAGCGCACGCGGCTCTGGACCGCGCCTTCACGACCCAGCCAGCAGCCTGGGGACATCCGGGGTTGTTGCATTTCTACATTCATCTGATGGAGATGTCGTCGACGCCGGAAAAAGCCTTGCCGCATGCAGATCGGTTGGTGCGCCTCGTGCCAGACTC
>NZ_RZQE01000457.1:0-4738 GCF_004022955.1 Mesorhizobium sp. M7A.F.Ca.US.002.01.1.1
GATCGAGCAGATACGGCCCTTCCTGATAGAGCGCGACGAACACATGGCTCTCGGTGGGCGAGAAGGTCTCGAACAGCAGCGGCGGGCGCGAGGCGCCGCGATAGCCGAAGATCACGCAGTGGTCGAATCTAACGTGCTGCCGCAGCCACTCGACCAGCGCCTGGCCAAAGAGATCGCCGCTGGTCTCCCGCGTCGTCGCGACGAGCGTGGCGAGCCGGCTGTATTCGTCGCTGCGGGACAATGCATACCCCCTTAAACGAGAAAATAGATCAGATATACCACCTGAGAGGTATATACTAGCCGCCATTGGCTCTGGTAGCGTTCCGATATTGCCCTGTTGCTGGAGCCATCAGCCTTGACCGCAGTGCCCGACATCGAGTTTCGCGGCGTCACCAAGCGCTATGGCGCGGTGACCGCGGTCAGCGGCATCGATCTCGCTGTCCCGCCCTCCGCCTTTGTCGCGCTGCTCGGTCCCTCCGGCTGCGGCAAGACCACCTGCCTGCGCATGATCGGCGGCTTCGAACAGCCGAGCGAAGGCCAGGTGTTCATTCGCGGCCAGGACATGGCCGGCACGCCGCCCTACCGGCGGCCGGTCAACATGGTGTTCCAGCAATACGCGCTGTTTCCGCATCTCGATGTCGAGGACAATGTCGCCTATGGGCTGCGCCAGGCGCGGCCAAGGCTGTCTTCGCGCGAGATCGCCTCAAGGGCGGGCGAGGCGCTCGAAATGGTGCGGCTCGCCGGCTATGGCCGCCGCAAGATCCACGAACTGTCGGGCGGCCAGCAGCAGCGTGTGGCGCTTGCCCGCGCCCTGGTCAACAAGCCGGCGGTGCTCTTGCTCGATGAGCCGCTGGCGGCGCTCGACAAGAAGCTGCGCACCGACATGCAGATCGAGCTGCAGAACCTGCAGCGCGAGATCGGCATCACCTTCGTGCTGGTCACGCACGACCAGGAGGAAGCGCTGTCGATGAGCGATTTCGTCTGCGTCATGAATGGCGGCCGCATCGTCCAGCTCGGGCAGCCGAGCGAGATCTATGACGAACCGGCCGACTTGTTTGTTGCCGATTTCGTCGGCAAGACCAATCTTTTGAGCGGTACCGTCGCCGGGCATACCGGCGATCTGGTGGAGGTGGCGCTTGCCGACGGCACCGTCATTGCGGCGCGCAAACGGACCGCCTTGCAGCAGGGCGAGGTCGTTTCGGTCAGCCTGCGTCCTGAATCGCTCAGTCTCGGCGCCCAGGCAAGCGGCCCATTCAAGGGCATCGTCCGCAACCGGATATTCCTGGGCGCGACGGCGGAATACGCGATCGAGGTCAAGGGCATCGGAACGCTGCTGGCCAAAGCCGATCACCTGATCGGTCACGGCAATCTCTTCAAGCCGGGTGAACCCGTCGCCATCGGCTTTGCCTCCGGAACGCCGCTGGCGTTTGCGGAGACCAAGAACAACGGGGCCAACCAGAGGGTAGATAAACATGTCGAAATCATATCGTGACGGACTGCCGATAAGCCCCGAGAATTTCGTCGACCAGCTGATGCGTTTGAAGCGCGGCTCGATCGGCCGCCGCGACTTTCTCGGTCTCACCGGCCTTGGCATTGCCACTGCGGTGATGGCGCGCGAGATCGGCATCATGCCGACACCGGCCTTTGCCGTGGAAAGCCTTGGCGATCGCATGTCGATCGCCACCTGGCCGAACTATCATGACCCGGCGACCTTCGAGAACTTCAAGAAGGACACCGGCGTCGCCGTCGAGGTCAACGTGTTCGGCTCCAATGAGGAGATGCTGGCCAAGCTGCAGGCCGGGGCCTCGGGCTGGAGCCTGTTCGTGCCGACCAATTACACGATCTCGACCTACAAGAAGCTCGGCATCATCGAGCCGCTGGAGATGGCGAAGCTGCCGAATTTCGACGGCTCGCAAGAGGATCCGCGCTTCACCTCGGAGGGCACGATCGATGGGACGATCTACGCCGTGCCGAAGAACTGGGGCACCACCGGCTTTGCCGTCAACACCCAGAAGCTGACCAAGCCGATGACGAGCTGGAAGGAGTTCTGGGACACCGCCATGGCGGAAGGCGACAGCCGCACCATGGTGCATGACTACCAGCTGACCACGATCGGCAATGCGCTGAAATATTACGGCTACTCGTTCAATTCGCTCAAGCAGGACGAACTGGCCAAGGCGGAGGAGCTGCTGCTGAAGGTCAAGCCGCATCTGTTCGCGGTCTCCTCCGACTACCAGCCGGGGATGCGCGCCGGCGACGCGTGGATGACCATGTGCTGGACGAATGACGGCGCGCAGCTGCATCGCGACATTCCCGAGATCGCCTATGTGCTGGGCAAGGAAGGCGGCGAGATCTGGACCGATTTCTATGCCATTCCGAAAGACGCGCCGAACAAGCCCGCCGGTTACGCGCTGCTCAACTACCTGATGAATCCGCAGGTGGCGGTGAAGGAGCATTTGGCCAATGGTGCGCCGTCGACCGATGCGCGCGTCAACAAGCTGCTGCCCAAGGAGGTGCTCGACAACCCGATCCTCTATCCGGCAGGCGACCGGTTGACGCCGCTGGAATTCGGCGCGGCGGCAACGTTGACCGACCCCGGCCGTGCCGAACTGATGGCGCGCTTCAAGTCGGCCTGAGCCAGGCGGCCTCAAATTCGACTCAGATAATTTGACCGGCGGGTTTATGCCCGCCGGCACCGGGGCAATCTTTCCATGCACGGCAGCCGTCTTCGTAGGAATTTTCTGACCGCCATGCTGCTCGGTCCGGCGACCGCGTGGCTGGTGGTGTTCCTGGTGCTGCCGTTCATCGCCATCGCCGTGTTCAGCGTCGGCGAACGCGCACCGGAAGGCGGCTATCAGGCCGCCTTTACGCTGGCGCAATATGCCAATCTTCCGGCGCGGGCGACCGCCTTCTGGAACACCATGGTGCTGGCGCCGGTGGGAGCGCTCGCCTGCCTGCTCGTCGCTTATCCCGTTGCCTACTATCTCGCCTTGCGCGCGCCGCAGCGCTGGCGGCTGATCCTGCTGGCGCTGGTCGTCATTCCGTTCTGGACCAGCCTGCTGATGCGGACCTATGCCTGGATGTACATTCTGGGCGGGCGCGGCATTCCGGCGCTGCTCGCCTTTGTCGGCATCGAGGATGTCAGGCTGATCAACACGCCGGGCGCGGTGCTGCTCGGCATCGTCTATGGCTACCTGCCGCTGATGATCCTGCCGATCTATGTCAGCCTCGAACGGCTTGACCGCAGGCTGCTGGAAGCCTCCGCCGATCTCGGCGCCACGCCATTATCGACTTTCCTGGGCGTGACCCTGAAACTGTCGTTGCCGGGCGTCATGACCGGCTTCTCGCTGGTCATGATCCTGCTGCTCGGCGAATATCTGATCCCGACGCTGCTTGGCGGCGGCAAGGTGTTCTTCATCGGCAATGCGCTGGTCGACCTGTTCCTGCAATCGCGCAACTGGCCGTTCGGATCGGCCATCGCCATCACACTGGTGCTGGTATCGGTGGTGGTGCTGATTGCCGCAAACCGCATTTCGACCCGGGTTTCGGGCGCGCGCCGGGTGGATCTGATCTGATGCGGGCTTTCGTCATTGCGGTGTTCGCTTTCCTCTATCTGCCGATCGCGCTGGTGGTGCTGTTTTCTTTCAACGCCGGCCACCATGCCAGCGAGTTCACCGGCTTTTCGGTGCAATGGTACGGCAAGGCATTGGCGAACCCGTTCCTGGTCGAAGCGCTGAAGAACAGCCTGTTCATCGCCACCACCAGCGCCTTGCTGGCGGCGCTGTGCGGCACCGCGGCGGCACTCGGCCTGGCGCGCGTCGGCGTGCGGACCCGCGCGGTCTTCGACGCACTTCTGGGCGCCGCGATCGTCGTTCCGGGCGTCGTGATCGGCATTTCGACTCTGGTCGCGCTCGTCCAATTGTTCACCGTCGTCAATCCGTTCCTCGCCTCGATCTGGCCCGACGACCAGCCGCCGCGGCTGGCGCTCGGCTACGGTTCGATCATCGCGGCGCACGGGCTGTTCTCGATGGCGCTGGTGACGATGATCGTCGGCACGCGGCTCGGCAGCCTCGACCGCAATCTGGTCGAGGCGTCGAGCGATCTCTACGCGACGCCGTTGACGACGTTCCGCTCGATCGTCCTGCCGCAGATCATGCCGGCGGTCGTTGCCGGCTTCCTGCTCGCCTTCACCTTCTCCTTCGACGATTTCATCATCGCCTTCTTCGTCGCCGGCGCGCAGACGACGCTGCCGATCTATGTCTTCGCGTCGATCCGGCGCGGCGTGACGCCGGAGATCAACGCCATCGCGACGATCGTGCTCGTCGCTTCCGTGCTGCTCGTGGTGCTTGCCCAATGGCAGTTGCGCCAGCGCAAGCCGTCGAACTGAAAGCCGCATCATGATCCTCAAAGACCGCATCGCCGTGGTGACAGGCGCCGGCTCCGGCATCGGGCGCGCCGGCGCCATGATCATGGGCAGGGAAGGCGCGGTGGTCGTCATCGCCGACAGGGATCAGGCTGCCGGCGAAGCAACGGCTTCGGACATTCGGGCAGCGGGTGGACGGGCCGAGGCGATCAAGACCGATGTCGCTGATGATGCGGCGATCGAACAGCTCATTGCCGGCACGCTCGACAGGCATGGGCGCATCGACATCCTGCACAATCACGCCGGCATCCAGATCGGCGGCACGCTGACCGAAGTGGAGGTCGGCGGCATGGATGCCTCGTGGCGGGTCAATGT
>NZ_RZQE01000458.1:0-4730 GCF_004022955.1 Mesorhizobium sp. M7A.F.Ca.US.002.01.1.1
ATGACGAGGCTTTCTCGCTCACCCCGCTCTGGCATGTCGCCGGCAAGGGCAAAGCCTTTGTCGACCAGCAACACGACGTCACCGCGTCCGACATCGAGCTGGCGCAGCGCGAGGGTTTTGAATCGGTCGAGCATCTGAAGCGCTACACCACGCTCGGCATGGCGACCGACCAGGGCAAGACCTCCAACGTCGCCGGCCTCGCCATCATGGCGGCGGTAACAGGCAAATCCATTCCCGAGACCGGCACGACCATCTATCGCCCGCCTTACGTGCCCGTCGCCATCGGCGCCTTTGCCGGACACCATCGCGATGAGACTTTTCATGCAACGCGGCTGACGCCGTCGCATCACTGGGCGGTGGAACAAGGTGCTGTCTTCGTCGACACCGGTCTTTGGAAACGGGCGCAGTGGTACCCCCGCGCGGGCGAGAAGGACTGGCTGGAATCGGTGACGCGCGAGGTCAAGGCGGTGCGCTCAGGCGTCGGATTCTGCGATGTCTCGACGCTCGGCAAGATCGACGTGCACGGTCCGGATGCCGGCGCCTTCCTCGACCGCGTCTACATCAACACCTTCTCCAGTCTTGCAGTGGGCAAGGCGCGCTACGGTCTGATGCTGCGCGAGGACGGCATCGTCTATGACGACGGCACCACGTCGCGGCTGGCCGAAGACCACTATTTTCTCACCACCACCACGGCCAAGGCCGGTCTGGTGATGCAGCATCTCGAATTCTGCCGCCAGGTGCTGTTCCCGGAGCTCGACGTGCAGCTCACTTCCGTCTCCGACCAGTGGGCGCAGTTCTCGATCGCCGGACCGAGCGCGCGGGAGTTGCTGAAACAGATCGTTGATGAGTCCGAGGACCTTTCCAACGAAGGCTTTCCGTTCATGGGCGCGCGCGAAGTGACATTGCGCGGCGGCCTCAAGGCGCGGCTGTTCCGCATCTCGTTCTCCGGCGAAATGGCCTTCGAGATCTCGGTACCGGCACGCTTCGGCGATGCGATGGCGCGCAATCTGATGCTGGCCGGTGCGCCATTCGGCGTGACGCCTTACGGCACCGAGGCGCTCGGCGTCATGCGCGTCGAAAAGGGCCACATCGCCGGACCGGAACTGAGCGGCACGACGACAGCGGCCGATCTTGGTCTGGGCAAGATGATGTCGACCAAGAAAGACTATATCGGCCGCGTCATGGCCGGACGCGAGGCGCTGGTAGCCCCAGATCGCCAGGTCGTCGTCGGCATCAAGCCGACGGACGAGACACGCCGGTTGCGCTCCGGCGCACACATCATCCCGAAGGGGCAGACGCCCGGCCCCGGCAACGACCAGGGCTATGTCACCTCGGTCTGCTTCTCGCCGACGTTGGATCAGTGGATCGGGCTCGCGCTTGTCGAACGCGGCCGCGAACGCATCGGCGAGATCGTGCACGCGCATGATCCATTGCGCGGCGAAGACTATGACGTCGAACTCTGCAATCCCGTCTTCTACGACCCGGATGGAGGGCGCCAGCGTGGTTGAGTTTTCCTGGGCTCCCCGCAGTCCGCTTGAAAAGGCGCTCGTTGCCGGCGTGCATGGTGCACGCGGTATTGAGGCCGGCGTCTCGCTGACCGAGATCCGCAATTTTGATCTGATCCAGGTGATGGCGCGGCGCGGCCAGGCGGCCGAGCTGGGACAAGCCGCCAAGGCTCGGTTTGGTGTTGCTGTCCCTGATGCGCCCAAGGCGGTGCGGACTTCGGACGCAACGCTGATCTGGTCGGGACCGGACCAGTTCTTCGTGCTGTCGAAGGGCGGCAAGCACACGATACAGACGCTGGAGCCCGCATTGTCCGGCTCGCTGTCGGACCAGTCGCATGCGCGGGTTCTGGTCAGCATCTCCGGCGCCAAGGCGCGGACAATGCTGGCGAAACTGTCGTCGATCGATTTGCATCCCGATGCGTTTCCGGTTGGCGCCGCCGCCGCGACGTCGATGGATCACACCAGCGTCACGCTCTGGCGCGGCGGTGATCGGACGGATGGGCAGGCGGTGTTCAACGTTCTGATGTTTGCGACGTTTGCCGAGAGCCTTTGGCATACGATGCTGGATTCGGGCGCGGAGTACGGCGTCGACATCGACCATACAGAGAGACTGGCTTAGCCTTGGCTAGTCTTCCCTTCTCCCACAACAAGGGGAGAAGGGAAAGCGCGCGCCACCTCCGCCTTGCCAAACCCAACCGCACTGCTATTCTTGCTGCTAAAATAATTTCACACACAGGCAAACTTGTTTCTCGAACCGCAAGGCTGAGATGAGCCAGTCGCCCTACCCCGCAATTGCCGCCGGACCGCCCAAGCCTAGCCTCATCCTGAGGCCCGGCCAGATCGCGCTGCCGCCGGGCATGGAGCGTTATACGATCCAGGGCAACGGCGCGGTGCTGATCGACATCGAGGCCGGCGACGCGATCACCGTGCGCAATGTCGAAGGCGGCCAGGCCTGCGAACTTCTGGCCTGGGACAGGACCGGCGCGACCGATCCCAGCATTTTTGGTGAAGCATCGAACAGCAACGCTGCCGGCATCAAAGCGCTGCTCATAGAGGGGGACGACAGTCTCGCATCCCTGCGGAGCGGGCTCGCCCGCCGGCAGGTGCAGCTTGACCACGCCAAGGCCGTGCGGGTGTTCGGCGTCACGACACCGGCCGGCACCGAGCAGGCTTTCACCGTCGCACGCGATGGTGTGGTGCTGATTGCCGCCCCCGGCGGGCCGATGCTGGTCGATGGTCATGACACGGCGACACCGCTGACCGTCTTCGTTCGCCGCGCCACGATCCGCCCGGCGGCGAAATCGGTATTGGCTGATCCGCTTGCCGACCCGGTGCTCGATTTGCGCGTCCATTCGGCGACCGCGGAGGCCTATTTCGTTAGGGCTGGCGACTATCTGCAGATCATCGATGTCGACGGGCGCCAATGCACCGATTTCCAGTGCTTTTCGGCGCGCAAGCTGGACAGGGGACTGGATCATCCGCTCGACGTGACGACGACGCGCACGCTCATGGGTGCGAGCTACCCGATGCCCGGCCTGCATTCCAAATACTATGACCAGGACATGGAGCCGCTGGTCGAGGTGGTGCAGGACACATGCGGCCGGCACGACGCCTTCGCGCTCGCCTGCGCCGCCAAATATTACGACGACATCGGCTATCCCGGACACACCAACTGTTCGGAGAATTTCAACGGCGCTCTGGTCGGCAAGGGCGTCAATCCCCGCGCGGGCTGGATGGCGATCAACTTCTTCTTCAACACGGCGATCGACGCGCATGGCGTCATGGTGTCCGACGAGCCGTGGTCGCGGGCGGGCGACTATGTGCTGCTCAGGGCGCTCACCGACATCGTTTGCGTTTCCTCCGCCTGCCCCGACGACACGACGCCGGCCAATGGCTGGAACCCGACCGACATCCATGTGCGGACCTATTCCGGCCAGCACAAATTCTCGCGAGCGATCGCCAGACGCATGACGCCCGATTCGGAACCGAAAATGACCCGCGAGACCGCTTTTCATTCGAGCTTTGCCAAGCACACCCGCAACTTTCAGGAGTACAAGGGCTATTGGCTCGCCAATTCCTTCGCCAAGGACGGGCCGATCGCCGAATACTGGGCCTGCCGCCAAGACGCGGTGATCATGGACCTGTCGCCGCTGCGCAAGTTCGAGGTCACCGGCCCGGATTCCGAAGCGCTGCTGCAATACACGCTGACCCGCGACGTCAAGAAGCTCGGCGTTGGCCAGGTGGTCTATTCGGCCATGTGCTACGCGCATGGCGGCATGATTGATGACGGCACCCTGCTGCGGCTGGGCAAGGACAATTTCCGCTGGGTCGGCGGCGACGATCTGTCTGGCGAGTGGCTGCGCGAGACGGCGACAAAACTCGGCCTCAATGTCCTTGTGCGTTCCTCCACCGACCAGATGCACAATGTCGCCGTGCAGGGACCGAAGAGCCGCGACATCCTCAGGGAGGTGATCTGGACCTCGCCGCTGCAGCCGTCGATCGACGAACTCGAATGGTTCCGCTTCGCCGTCGCCCGCATTGGTGGCGGCAACGGCATTCCGGTCGTCGTCTCGCGCACCGGCTATACCGGCGAGCTCGGCTACGAGATCTGGTGCCATCCGCGCGACGCCGAAAAAGTCTTCGACGCCATCTGGGAAGCCGGCCAGCCGCACGGGCTGAAGCCGATGGGACTGCAGGCGCTGGACATGGTGCGCATCGAGGCCGGGTTGATCTTCGCCGGATACGAATTTTCCGACCAGACCGATCCGTTCGAGGCCGGCATCGGCTTCACCGTGCCGCTGAAGAGCAAGACCGACGATTTCGTCGGCCGCGAGGCGCTGATCCGCCGCAAGGAGCACCCGCAGACGAAGCTGGTCGGTCTCGACATCGACGCCAATGTCGACGTCGGCCATGGCGATTGCGTGCATGTCGGCCGTGCCCAGATCGGCGTGGTCACGTCAGGCATGCGCTCGCCGGTGCTGAACAAGACCATCGCGCTGGCCAGGCTCGATGTCACCCATTCGGCTGTCGGTACCGAGGTCGAGATCGGCAAGCTCGACGGCCATGCCAAGCGGCTGCCGGCGCGAGTCGTCGCCTTCGCCCACTACGATCCGCAAAAGACCAAACCGCGTTCCTGACGGCCCTTCCCTCCCAAGACAGTGAGGCCGTGCTGCAGTTCGTGATAGGAATTTTTTCTTGACCTGCTGAGGGCAGCTATGCTACATC
>NZ_RZQE01000459.1:0-4707 GCF_004022955.1 Mesorhizobium sp. M7A.F.Ca.US.002.01.1.1
CGAGATAGTTGCGCACGACGGTCGATTCAGCCGACATCGGCGACATCGTCCGGAGCTTCTTCAACTCGGCTTCCGCCTTTTCGCGGGCCTCCTTGGAGAGCTTGGTCTTCTTGATGCGCGCCTCGATCTCGGCGGCCTCGTCGCGGCCGTCCTCGCCTTCGCCGAGTTCCTTCTGGATCGCCTTCATCTGCTCGTTCAGGTAGTACTCGCGCTGCGTCTTCTCCATCTGGCGCTTGACACGCGAGCGGATGCGCTTCTCCACCTGCAGGACGGAGATTTCGGCTTCCATGAAGCCCATCGCCTTTTCCAGCCGCTCCTTGACCGAAAGCGTGGCCAGCATCTCCTGCTTCTCGGGGATCTTGATGGCGAGATGCGAGGCAACCGTGTCGGCGAGCTTGGAGTAGTCGTCGATCTGGCTGGCAGCACCCACCACTTCGGGCGAGATCTTCTTGTTCAGCTTGACGTAATTCTCGAAGTCGGTGACGACCGAACGCGCCAGCGCCTCAACCTCGACCTCTTCCTCTTCCGGCTCGACCAGCGCCGCGGCGCGGGCCTCGTGGAAATCGGGACGGTCAGTGAACGAGACGATTTTCGCACGCGAAGCGCCTTCGACCAGAACCTTGACGGTGCCGTCGGGCAGCTTGAGCAATTGCAGCACATTGGCGAGCGTGCCGATGTCGAAAATGGCATCGGGCTCGGGATCGTCATCGGCGGCATTCATCTGGGTGGCAAGCAGGATCTGCTTTTCCTGACCCATCACCTCTTCCAGCGCCTTGATCGACTTCTCACGCCCGACGAAGAGCGGAACGATCATATGCGGGAACACCACGATGTCGCGCAGTGGGAGAACTGCGAAGACGCCGTCGCTGGGTGCCTTGGATACTTTGGCCATTGTCCAACCTTTCATGTCGCGGCCGCTAATTGAGCCAACCGCGAATCTTATATTAACGACCGGGGATCGTTCCGCCTACCACCGTTTGTGACGGGAGTTTTACAGCACAGAAATCGGGCACCTCGGCCTTCTCCAGTTAGTTGGATGCACGACCCCCAAAGATCAAGGGGCGTGTCCAAATCCGCACTCCCAACCCGTCCGCGAGTGACACATTTGCGACGCCAGCCCGTACGCCGCGCAAAACCGCTGTGCGACAGCAAAACGGCGCCTTGCGGCGCCGTTTCAGAATTTCGCTGCGGGCTCATGTCAGGCGCTGACATTGCCCTTCTTTTCCTTCTGCTCGGAGTAGATGTAGAGCGGCCGGGCACTGCCGGTCACCACCTCCTCCGAAATCACCACTTCGCGCACGCCTTCGAGTGCGGGAAGCTCGAACATCGTGTCGAGCAGGATCGCCTCCATGATCGAACGCAGGCCGCGCGCGCCGGTCTTGCGCTCAATGGCGCGCTTGGCGATCGCCGAAAGAGCGTTCTCATGGAAGGTCAGGTCGACATTTTCCATCTCGAATAGCCGCTGATACTGCTTGACCAGCGCGTTCTTCGGCTCGGTCAGGATCTGGATCAGCGCCGGTTCGTCGAGGTCTTCCAGCGTCGCCAAGACCGGCAGACGGCCGACAAACTCAGGGATAAGACCGAACTTCAACAGGTCCTCGGGCTCGACCAGGCGGAAAACATCGCCAGTGCGGCGATCCTCCGGCGAAGCGACGACCGCGCCGAAGCCGATCGACGTCTTGCGGCCGCGATCCGAGATGATCTTGTCCAGCCCGGCGAAGGCGCCGCCGCAGATGAACAGGATGTTGGCTGTATCGACCTGCAGGAATTCCTGCTGCGGGTGCTTCCTGCCGCCCTGTGGCGGCACGGAGGCGACGGTGCCTTCCATGATCTTCAAGAGCGCCTGCTGCACGCCCTCGCCCGACACGTCGCGGGTGATCGAGGGATTGTCCGACTTGCGCGAAATCTTGTCGATTTCGTCGATGTAGACGATGCCGCGCTGGGCGCGCTCGACATTGTAGTCGGCCGACTGCAACAGCTTCAGGATGATGTTTTCGACGTCCTCGCCGACATAGCCGGCTTCGGTCAGCGTCGTCGCGTCAGCCATGGTGAACGGCACATCGATGATGCGGGCCAGCGTCTGCGCGAGCAGCGTCTTGCCGCAACCGGTCGGGCCGATCAAAAGGATGTTGGACTTCGCCAGTTCGACATCGTTGTTCTTGCCGGCATGCGCGAGGCGCTTGTAGTGATTGTGGACCGCCACCGACAGCACGCGCTTGGCGTAGGGCTGACCGATGACATAGTCGTCGAGAACCTTGAGGATCTCCTGCGGTGTCGGCACGCCTTCGCGCGACTTCACCATCGAGGTCTTGTTCTCTTCACGGATGATGTCCATGCAGAGTTCGACGCACTCGTCGCAGATGAAGACCGTCGGACCGGCGATCAGCTTGCGCACTTCGTGCTGGCTTTTGCCGCAAAACGAGCAGTAAAGCGTGTTCTTGGAATCGCCGCTGTTGTTGCCGACCTTGCTCATTTTCATGTCCTTTCATGGCCGCCCGCCGATGGTCTGGCTGAAAGGGCGCATACTCTATCTATCGCGGGAATCCGCCGCCGCCAGTGTGTCCCGGCTCCCGCAACGCATTCCGTACGAAACACAAATCAGAAAACGTGGCAATGATTCGCGACAACCCCGCATAAAGCTAAGCCGCCGAAACTCAACATAGCCTTAACGTAGGCAATCCTGTCCCCCGAGGGAACAGCCAATTGTGGCCGAAATGCCGCAAGACGCGCCAAAAGCGCGTGATGGTGCCATCCAACTGCCAACTTGCCTTTATGCCAGCGCCCCTTCGGCCGCCTCGCGCGACGAAATGACCTTGTCGATGAGGCCGAAATCCTTGGCTTCGTCGGCGGTCATGAAATGGTCGCGGTCGAGCGTTTTCTCGATCTCTTCATAGCTCTTGCCGGTGTGCTTGACGTAGACCTCGTTGAGGCGACGCTTCAGCTTGATGATATCCAGGGCATGGCGCTCGATGTCGGATGCCTGGCCCTGAAAGCCGCCGGAAGGCTGGTGAACCATGATGCGGGCGTTCGGCGTGGCAAAGCGCATGTCCTTGTGACCGGCAGTCAGGAGCAGCGAACCCATCGAAGCCGCCTGGCCGATGCAGAGCGTCGACACGGCCGGCTTGATGAACTGCATGGTGTCGTAGATCGCCATGCCCGAGGTGACGACGCCGCCCGGCGAATTGATGTAAAGGTTGATTTCCTTCTTCGGATTCTCAGCTTCGAGGAACAAAAGCTGCGCGCAGACCAGCGTCGCCATCCCGTCCTCGACCGGACCGGTGATGAAAATGATGCGCTCCTTGAGGAGGCGCGAGAAAATGTCGTAGGCCCGCTCGCCGCGATTGGTCTGTTCGACCACCATCGGAACGAGGTTCATGTAGGTTTCGACGGGGTTCTTCATCAGGTATCTCTTATCTCGCGGTGGGATTCCGGCGCCGGGAATGCCGGCAGATCGGGCAGAATCGGTTCTGGATCGTTATTCCGTAAATAGGATGCCGGCTCGTCCTTGTGCAAGGCCGACCCCTCCTAGCCATCTGGGTAAGTCGAATCAAGCTTTCTGACCAAGGATTCGCGGCGGCGGATGCTTCCGCGGGTCCGGAGCCGCATCGCCGGCCCCGCAACGTAGCAGTTTCTTAACCGCGTCACTTAACGAAATGCGCCGAAACCGCTTTTTTCCGAGACGGCTTCCTCTACAATTCAACGTTGAACTTATGCATAGAGTTCAACAGGGGGAGTGCCATGCCCGGGAAAACCGCATGCTTCACCATTGCCGGCCTGACCGTGCTCGGCACGATTTCGCAGACGGCGGCCGGCGGCCGCGCCGTCGAATGTTATGAGCCGGTCCGCAGTCCGGCCGTCTATGACACGGTCTATGAAGACGTGATGATCAGTCCGCCCGGTCAGCAGGTCGACTATATCGCCCCTATCTATGGCACGCGCGAGCGCGTCGTGATGACCGTTCCGGCGCAAGTGACCTACCAGATCGTACCGGCCGTCACCCGCACCGTCTACCGTACGGTCCGGGTCGATGGCGGCTATTCCTGGGAATGGCGCGTCATCCATGGCCGCAAGGTGCTGTGCAAGGTATGGCACAAGGCGCGCTACGAACGCGTCGCAGAGACCGTCGTGATCCAGCCCGAACGCACGCGGCGCGTCGTCATTCCCGCACAATATGACAGCATCGCCGAGGAGGTGCTGGTGCGGCCGGAACAAAGGCGCGTCATCGATGTCCCCGCCTCCTACCAGACCGTCGCGCGTCGTGTGTTGGTCCGGGAAGGCTCATCCAGTTGGCGGCGGGTGCATATTCCCAGGCATTGCCAGGATTAGCGCGCATGGCGTACCCTGCTTCGCAGCGGATCTCCGTTGGGCTGAGGGCATGCGCGACCTGGAAATTTCCAATCAGGAATTGTCAGACCTTGCCGAAGAAGCCTTGGCGCTTGCCAAAGGCTATTGGGCCTCCCTCGAGGAACGTCGGACGTATCCCACGACCAGCGGCAAACAGACGACGGAACTCTTCTCGCGGCCTTGGCAGGAGAGCGGTCGTGGTCGGGAAGTCTTGCAGGATTTCAAGTCGATAGCGGAGCATGTGCGGCCTTCAACCGGCAGGTTCTTCGGTTATGTCGTCGGCTCCGGCGAACCGATCGGCGCGCTGGGGGAATTGCTGGCTGCGGTGCTCAATCAGAATGTGACGTCGTGGCGCTCGGCACC